>JAEUIF010000907.1 GCA_016795185.1 Planctomycetia bacterium
TGGGACCCGACCACTGGGAGCAGCGGCAGTCGGAGCGTTTGACCAAGCAGTTGGTCCGGCGTCTGGAAAGTCTCGGTCATAAAGTCACTCTGGAAAAGTCACCCGCTGCGTGAGTTATTTTTCAGAGCAGCGTCGCGAACCGACCAAAACTCCAACCGGCCCACGGCCTTGACGCCGTGGGCTTTTTCATGCGCCCCGGCAAGCTGGAGAATCCGCGTCGCCGGCGGTTGAAATTGCAACGTGTGACGATTATTTCATATAATCCCGCTTTGGCGACCGGCCACGGTCGGCCTGCATCCACCTTTCCCTCCAGATCAGAGGACCTTGGACGTGAACGCGGAGCGCTATCTCTTTACCAGTGAATCCGTCTCGATGGGGCATCCGGACAAGGTGGCCGACCAGATCAGCGACGCGATCCTCGACCACTGCCTGCGCGAAGACCCCAAGAGCCGGGTCGCCTGCGAAACCCTGGTGACGACCGACCTGGCCGTGCTGGCCGGCGAGATCACCACCAACGCCCGCCTGGATCGGGCCACGGTCGATACCATCGTCCGCGAAGCGATCCGCGAAATCGGCTACGTCGATCCGAACATTGGCTTCGCCGCCGACACCTGCCAGGTCGTCAGCCATCTGCACGCCCAATCGTGCGATATCGCGATGGGCGTGGACGTGGGCGGCGCGGGCGACCAGGGCATGATGTTCGGCTTCGCTTGCGACGAGACCAAGAGCCTGATGCCCCTGCCCATCCACCTGGCGCACCGCCTGGTCGAACGACATGCCGAGTTACGGCAAAAGGGTGAGCTGAAGTTCGTCCGCCCGGACGCCAAGAGCCAGGTTACCGTCGAGTACAACGCCGACGGCACTCCGCACCGCATTCATACCATCGTCCTCTCGACGCAGCATGACGAGAGCGTCATGGTCAAGAAGGGCGACAAGCAATACTTCTCGGATGATGCCCGCAAGGTCATTCTCGACAAGCTCATCACCCCGACCTTGAAGGCCGAACGGCCGGACTTGCTCAAGGGCGACCTGGTCATCGTCATGCCCGGCACCAAGGCCGAGGACATCGACGATGACTGCATCCGTTGCCATATCAACCCGACCGGCTGCTTCCTGGTGGGCGGCCCGCACGGCGACACTGGCCTGACGGGCCGCAAGATCATCGTCGATACCTACGGCGGCCGGGGCCGGCACGGCGGCGGCGCTTTCAGCGGCAAGGACCCAACCAAGGTCGATCGCTCGGCGGCTTACATGGCGCGCTACATCGCCAAGAACATCGTCGCGGCCCAGCTGGCTGCGCAATGCGAGGTACAGCTGTCCTACGCCATCGGCTACCCCGATCCGCTCAACATCTGGGTGAATACGAACAACACCACGGCGAACGGCGTCACCGATGAAGGACTGGTGGACCTGATCCGCAAGCATTTCAAGCTGACGCCGGCCGGCATTATCGAAACCCTGAACCTGCGTCGGCCGATCTACAAGGAAACGGCCCGCAACGGCCACTTCGGCCGTGAACTGCCGAACTTCAGCTGGGAGAAGACCGACAAGGCCGAGGCGCTGCGCCGCGCCGCCCACGCGCCCGCGCTGGCGTAATCGAAGTCAAATCGTTTCGCCGCGAGCCGCAGGCGAGCGCTGGGCTGCACAAGCCCGCAGGGCACACCCTGCGGGCTTGTGTTGCTTTTGGCGCTGACCTAGACTAGCTAATGAACCATTTGCTGGGTGCCATGCCCACGGCTTTGCGTGGGCATGAGTACCTCACAGG
>JAEUIF010000913.1 GCA_016795185.1 Planctomycetia bacterium
CTGTACCTGCCCTACAAGCCGAAGAAGCGCAGCCTGGCCACCGCCGCCCGCGAGAAAGGCCTGGAGCCGTTGGCCCTGGCCATCTGGACCCGCGACCCAGCCGTGGGCAACCTGGCCGAGATGCTGCCCACGCTCATCAACCCGGAGAAGGAACTGCCGACGGTTGATGAAGTCAAGCAGGGCGTGCAGCACATTCTCGCCGAGCTGGTTTCCGAGGTCGCCGACGCCCGCGCCGCCCTGCGCATGGTCCTGTGGGACACCGCCAAGCTCACCACCGTCAAGCACGAGGGGCTCCAGGAAAACCAGGGGCTGGACTACAAGGACTACTTCCAGTTCACTGAGCCGATCCGGCAGATTCCGCCGCATCGCATCCTGGCCATCAATCGCGGCGAGAAGGAAAACGTCCTCAAGGCCAAGCTGGAATGGGATGCGGAACTGGTCAACAAGGTGCTGTTCGAGGGCTTTCACGGCCGCCCGCCGGTGCTGCCGTTCGCCGATCACCCGCACGCCGAGTTCATGCGGACGGCGGCGGACGATGCCCTGGCCCGCCTGCTGCTGCCCAGTCTGGAACGCGAAATCCGCCGCGAACTGACCGAGCATGCCCAGGACCATGCCGTTTCGGTCTTCGCGAGGAACCTGCGCAGCCTGCTGTTGCAACCGCCGCTGCGCGGCAAGCGCGTGCTGGCGGTCGATCCGGGCTTTCGCACGGGCTGCAAGCTAGCCGCGCTCGACGAAACCGGCAACCTGCTCGAAGACGCAGTCGTGCATCCGCACCCGCCGCAGAACAAGAAGGCCGAAGCGCTCTGGCGCATGGCGGGCCTGATCCGCAAGCATCAGCTGAGTATCATCGCGATCGGCAACGGCACCGCGTGCCGGGAGACCGAGGAAGTTACCGCCGAGCTGATTAGCATGTGGCCGAACGTGCCGCCGCCCCCGCCGCCGGCCCCCAAGCCGCCCAAGCAGCAGCCCGCTCCCGCCGCGCCGCCGACAGCCGAAGCCCCCGCTGCGGAAGCACCGCCTACGGAAACCCCCGCTGCCGTTGCGGAAACGCCTGCGCCCTCCGGCGAAGTACCCGCGACTCCGCCCGCTGCCGAGGTTCCCGCAGCCGAAGCGCCGCCCGCTGAGACGCCACCACCCGCGCCCGAAACGCCCGCGACTCCGCCCGAAGCAGCCCCGGCGAATGCCGAAGCGACACCGCCGGCCGAAACACCGCCCCCACCCGTCGATCCTTACGCCGATCTGCCGCCCGGCCCCGCCGAGCTGGCCTACGTCATCGTCAACGAGGCCGGTGCCAGCGTCTATTCGGCCAGTCCGGTCGGCCGTGAGGAATTCCCCGACTTCGACGCCACGCTGCGCGGCACGATCTCCATCGGCCGGCGTTTGCAAGACCCGCTGAGCGAACTGGTCAAGATCGACCCGCAGAACATCGGCGTCGGCCTTTACCAGCACGACGTCAACCCGAAGCACCTCAAGGAATCGCTGGAAGCCGTGGTCGAGTCGTGCGTCAATCACGTAGGCGTCGATCTGAACACCGCCAGCGTGCCGCTGCTGCGCCATGTCTCCGGCATGAACCAGATGCTAGCGCGCGAGCTGGTCGAGTTCCGTAAGCAGCACGGGCCGTTCCAGAACCGCGAGCAGCTGAAACAAGTGCCGCAGATGGGCGAGGTCCGCTTCGTCCAGTCGGCGGGCTTCCTCAAGATTCCGGCGGGCGACGATCCGCTCGACCAGACCTGGATTCACCCGGAAAGCTACCCCGCCACCCGACAACTGCTGGGCGAACTGGGCTACGGCCCCGACGTGGTCACGGACGCCCAGCGGTTGCCGGAGCTGCGCGAGAAACTCAAAGCGCTGTCGCCCGAAGAGGTCGCCACGCGCCTGAACATCGGCGTGCCGACGCTGCACGACATCCTCGAAGCGCTGGGGCGGCCCGGCCGCGACCCGCGCGACGACCTGCCGCCGCCGATCTTCAAGAAGGGCATCCTCAAGCTCGAAGACCTGCAACCGGGCATGGAGCTGAAGGGCACGGTGCTGAACGTGGTCGATTTCGGCGCGTTCGTGGACATCGGCCTGAAGGACAGCGGCCTGGTGCATATCAGCCAGATGGCGAATCGCTATATCAAGAATCCTTACGATGTGGTGGCGGTGGGCGACGTGGTGGCGGTCTGGGTGCTGACGGTCGATGCGAACCGACGCCGCGTGTCGCTGACCATGATCAAACCCGGCACCGAACGCAAGCCGCCCGAACGGCGACCGTCCGAACCGCGACCGCAGGGCGACCGTCCGCCGCAAGGCGACCGTCCGCCCCAGCAACCGCGCGGCGACCGTCCGCCGCCACGTGGCGACCGTCCGCCGATGCGAGGGGATCGGCCGCCGATGCGAGGGGATCGCCCCCCGCAGCGGGGCGATCGGCCACCCCAGCGCGGGGACCGTCCGCCGATGCGGGGCGATCGCCCGCCGCCGCGCCATGGCAACCGTCCGCCGCACGGCGCGCCGGCACAGGGTGGCCAGCCCGAAGCGACTCCCGCCGGTCCGCCGCGACCGAAGCGGCAACTTCCCAAGCCGAAGTTGACTCAAGCTGCGCTGGAAGGCGCTGCTCCGCTGCGTAGCCTGGGTGAGTTGGCCGCCTTCTTCGAGGCCAAGAACCGGCCGCCGGCCAAGCCGGAAGCCCCGCCGCCGGAAGCACCGTCGGCCGAACCAGCCACTGCCGCTCCAGCTCCTTCCGAGCCGGTAGCCGTCGACCCGCCGCCGGAAGCGCCGCCCGCAACGGTGCCACCCGAAAATCCGCCCGGTTGAGACGAAAACGATCCGCCGTCGCGACAAACCGGAAACCGAGTACCCTCGGATAGCCCTTGCCTGGGGTGCCTGCCGGTTAGAATAACCACCGACGAGGTTCACAAGTCGTCGCGTCCCCGTAGCTCAATTGGAATTTTGTTTCAAAGGACTTGGCTCTCATTTCGTACTTGCGCGAGAAGCAAGGATGGTTCTTTGAACAGAATCGCGAGCGGTGGCCCGAGATCGAGATTTCAATTGAGACTGCATTGAATCAGTTGATCCTTGGCGCGCCGATCAATGAAGTGAGTTGGTTCCAGTATGTCTACGCCGCGAAGGTACTCTGCGATGAGTTCGGCGAGCATCTGTCGAACGCCGAATGGTCCGCTGGTCCTCGATTGAGTGCGTGGGTCACCGAGGTGGACGCTGTGCTTGCGGCTGCGGGGCTTGAGCCTGAACGATTCGCCATCGGACGGCACTTGATGGACCGAGGCATGCCTCCACCGCTGCCGCGCTTTGAAATCCCTGACTATCCATCCGTGGGCTACTTACTGAAGTCCGAATTGCCATCGGTCAATCAGTGGTTGGGCGCGATCAATCTGCCTACAGAGACTGATGCCGGCGTCCGGGATTCGATTCAGGAGGCAGCGGGTTGGGTATACGCCTGCGTTGAACGTCGGTGTGATTTGATCTGCTTCGCCTATTAGGATTGACTGAAGTCGCGTGTAGTGAGTTGGGAGTGCGAGGCTTGACCGGAGCCTCGCACTCCCATTGCGCCGCTCAATCGCCCGGCTGCACCTTTTCCTTCCACGCGCCGACCGTGCGCGTCGCGGCTTCGGTCAAGCGCAGGAATTGTGTGACCACATCCTGCATTTCCGCGTGAATCAGCTTCTTGCCGTCCACGTCGCGTTGCGGTTTGTATTCGTGCAACCCCTTGCTGATTTGACTGAGTAAGTCCGCACATTCCTTGATGCGCCGCAGTCGGTCCTGCCGTTCCTGCTCCAGTTGTTCTTGCTGGATGCCCGCCGGCCAGGGATCGACCCGCTGCTTGGTGTCGGGGAACGCGGTTTCGTAGAGTTGCAAGGCACGCGCCAGTTCGCGCGTCGGCAGGGGCAGCAAGCCCGCCTTGAGTTCGCCGCGTTTCTTGGCGGCGGCCCAGCAGGCGGCGGTCAGTTCGATGGGCGACGGTGCCCAGTCGGTGACGGCCACCGTGCGGCCGACCACCACGCTGTCATCCGGCATTCGCGCTTCGAGATAGGACACGACCTTGTCGATGTTCGCCGCCGGTTCCTTGAGCGTGTCGGCGTCCAGGCCGCAGGCGTCGAGGAAGTCGCCGACCAGCGGGTCTTTCGCGATCACCGCGCCCCAGGCGACGGCGTACTTGGCGAGCGTGGGGTTCTTCTTCAGGGCGATCAGGCCGAGTTTGCGATTCTGCGGGCGGTAGAGGGCCAGCTTGTACTGTTTCCAGGCCACTTCGAGCCGGTAGCGCTTGGCGGCTTCGTAGATCACGGTCTCGATGGCCTGGGCGCTGGTGGCGATGGCCGACATCACGGTGCCGGCGAGCGCGCCGATGCCGGTGCAGGCCGTGACCGCGCCGACCATCTCGACGAATTCCAGCGCTGCCAGGCACTTCTGATGCAGCGCTTGCATGCGGGCGTTGTCGCAAAAGTTCTGGACGGCGGATGAATACGGGCTGGCGGCGGCGAGCATGTCCTTGTGGCTGGCCAGGTACTTGTGCAGGTCCTGCGTCCGCTTGACGGCCATGATGACGTAGCGCGTCAGACGAGCCGCCGCGCCGCCGACCGCCAGCGGCGCGATGGCGCGCGAGGCCAGGTCGAAGCCGAGGTAGACGATCTCCGTGGCCCAGTTGAGCACGCGCATGTCCGCGTGCAGTTGCTTGATCTTCTCCTCGATCTTGGCGGCCCGCGCCCGGTCGTCGTTGATCTGGCTGAGCTTCTCCAGTTCGTCGCGGCTTTGTTTCTCGTCCTGCTGCACATCCTGCATCAGCTGGGCGGTCACCTGCTCATTGGCCCGGCCGCTGAGCAGACCAATGCGCTGCTGCCGTTGCTGGTCTTGCCCCAGCCAATCAATCAGCGGCTGCCGGCCCTGCTGCACGGCATGTTCGACCGCGGTGATGAAGGCCTTGATGACCGCGGCGGCATCGAACTTTTCGCCTTCGGCTTCCAGCAGGTGCAGGACGGTGTGGTCGTCCACATGCAGGTTATGAATGATCGCATCGGCCGCGTTGGTGAGCGCGACCGTGCTGCCGTGCTGATTGGGATCGCAGTCCTCCAGCACCTTGCGGATGGCCGCGCCCAGGACGACCTCCATGCGTCGCATGTGCTCGGCGGCCAGCGGTTCGGCGGACAGTTCGCGGACCAGAGGCTCAACCTTGATGGCCGCGGTGAAGATCGAGCCACTGAGCATGCCCAGACCGCAGTCTTGCAGACCCTCGGCCAGCTTGGCGGCAGCGCCGGAAACGATCGACTTGGCCAGGCGCACGGTTTGGGCTGCGCGGCCCTTGGGCTCGACGCGGTTGTCTTCTTCCCGCTCCTTCCGGCCCTCGTGGATCATCTTGATGTCGAGGCCCCAGTCGATGCCATCCACGATCAGGCCGGAGACTTTCTCGACCGGGTCCTTGGTGACGTTGAACGATTCGAGAAAGTTCTTACCGACCTTGCCTTCCTTTACCTGATTCCAGATTTCCTTGAAATCGTCCGGCGGGCTTTCGAGCGCCCCCTTGACCTCGCTGACGCCCGAGACGACCGTGGCCCCCGCGTACACGGTGGCCATGATGAGGTCGAAGTTCTCCTTGAAGAAGCCGCGCGGGTCTTCCTTCTTGAGCCGTTCGCCGTAGGCCTTGAAGCTGCCCTTCAGCATTTCCTGGGTCTGGCTGAACTCGTCGGGCACGAAGGTCTCGGCCATCAGGCCCTGGCGGACCAGCGGCCGGTACAGCTCCTCGGCGATCTCCTTCGGGTCGAAGAGCGG
Source organism: Planctomycetia bacterium (assembly GCA_016795185.1). GTDB lineage: Bacteria > Planctomycetota > Planctomycetia > Gemmatales > Gemmataceae > JAGVLI01. Next base: position 5,758 of record JAEUIF010000913.1, read on the forward strand.
CTCGGTTTCGTCCAGTTCCTGGCCGTCGGGGCCGAGCTTGGGCACCTGCACTTCCAGCTGGCGGGCCATACCGGAGATGATGCGGCCGGCTTCGAGGTGCTTGGCCAGGTCCTCATCGTTTTCGAGCGTGAAGCCTTCCTGCATCTCGTCGAGGTCGAACTCCTGGGTCTGGTCGCGGCCCTTGTAGTCGAGCACCTTCTGGGATTTCGCGCCGTCGGTGACGCGCAGGTTCATGTCCTGATACAGTTGCCCGGCGATGTCGCGCATGTCCCCGGACAGCTTGGCCAGCACCGTCTGCTTCAGCTTGGCGCGGCGCTCGAGCCGTTCCTGGACGACGGCTTTTTGGTTGAGCTGGGCGATCCACTGGAGTTTGTCGGGAGTCAGCATGAACGGTTATCTCCGTCGGCGTCAGGGGGCGCGCAGCAGGTTGGTTTCGAGGTTGTTCAATTCACCGGCCAGCGGCCGGAGGGAGAACTGCTTCTGAAACGGATTGGCGTTGAGATGAGCGAGCACGGGGTCGGACTGCAATTGCTGGCGATAGGTGCGGACCCAGCGCAGGCCATCCTCCTTGGCCGCGCGGCGCGTCGCCAGGTTGGACTTGTCGTTCGTCAGGTCGCCAATGATCCCTTCAAAGCGAGTGGCATCGAACGCGCGGGCGACGCGGCCGAGCGTGGTGTTCACCTGGTCCAGGTTCACGGCTTGTTGTTCGACCTGGCCGCTCGCGTCGCGGTCCTTCTTGACGGCCTCGCGCAGCTCGTTGAGGTCGCGGACCAGCTTGCCGACGACTTCCTTCCAGCGCGCGTTCACCTGGAGCAAGTTGTTGCGGGCGGTAGCCCGCGCTCCGAGGGGATTCGCCGTGAAGTAGACGGCCATGGACGTCGCCTCGCGCAGCCGGTCGTTGGCGACGACGTAGTTGCCCGCCTTGGCGTCCTTCTGCGCCGTCTCGAACAGCGTGAGGATTGCCTGGTAGAGCGTTTCATTGCGCATACCTTCGGGGGTGTTCTTGCGGACTTCATCCAGGCCGCGCTTGGTATTGTGCTCGAAGATGCGGACCGACGCTTCCCACTGCTGCACCGCCTGCTGGTTCTTGAACTCCTCCTCGGCGGCCCGCTGCTCCAGCTGACTGCGCGTGTCCTTGGCGCGGGTGACGTCCCCCGGCTGGGGATTCGGTCCCGGCAGCACCGCGTCGAGTTGCTTGGCGATCAGGTCGAGCTGGAAAAGCGCGTTGGCCTCACCGTTCTCGCCGGGCTTCGACGCGGCGGTCAGGCGTTTTTCGAGGCTGGCCTTCAGTTTCGGCGCGTCGGTCAGTTGCGCCAACCGTCGCTTCAGCACTTCGACGGCGCGCGCGATCCGCTCGCGCGCGTTGTGAGCTTCGAGCGCCAGGGCGAGGGCGGGGTCGATGGCCGTCGTCTCGAAGGGCGTCAGCAGGTTGTCCAGCGCGTGTGCTGCCGTGACCTTGCGGCATTCGCCGGGCAGTTCCTTCTCCAGGCGATAGAGCAGCACCGCAAGCTTGGACGGCAGACACTCTTTCAGGTTCGCATCGTCTTTGATTTTCTTTTTCAGGGCGGTGAGCTTCTCATCCACCGCCTTGAAGTTCTTGGTGCCCTGTGGAGCGTTGTCGCCGTTCTCTTGCTGCAAGGTCTGAATTTTGGGCCGGATGACGTTGGTCAGTCGAGTTTCGGCCTCCACGATGACCGTCAGGGCCTTGCTGTCCACCAGGCCCAGGCAATCCTCGATCTCGTCGCGCAGGCTGGTGAGGAACGGTTTGAAGTTCGGATGCGCTTTTTCCAGCCGGGCCAGGTCTTGCAGCAAGCCGGCGGCCAGGCGCTGCGTGCGCTGCGTCGCCGTGCGCACCTCAGTCTGGTTCTCCTCCAGCGCGATGAGCACCCGTTGCTTGTACGCCTCGATTCCCTGAAGAATCTGTTCGGTCAGCAGGTTCGGATCGTCGATCAGGACCGGACGGGTCTGAAGCACCTGACCGGCCTTGACGGGGTCATCAACCTTGACGGCATGCAAACCATCCTCGGCGGCCTTGCGCGTCTTGAGGTAGGTCTGCCATTTGCCGCGCGCGACCTTGCGATCCTTGCTGCCCTGAAGTTGCTCGACCGTCAGGTCGTTTTGCACCGCTTCGAGGATTTGCTGTAGCTCCGGCAGGACAGCTTCCCGCAGCGCCGCCACGGTCTTGCCCTCGTTGCTCAGCAACTCGCCAATGCCGGAGTCCCATTGCAATTGTGCCTGTTCCAGCCGTTGCCGGGCCGGCTCCGTATCGCCCTCTTGTGCGTCGAGGCGCTGGAGCTCCATTTCGACCTGCTCGCGCAACCGCTGGAAAGACGTGCGGGCCTGTTCGAGTTCGACCTGAATACCGTCGTAGGACAGCAGTGCTTGCCGTAGCCCGGCCATGCCGTCGAGGACCAGCTGCGCTTGCTCGACGGCGCGGGCGTAGTCGTGCGAATCGCGGACCTCGTTCTCGGTGCGTTGCACGATGCCCAGCAGCCGATTGCCCAGGTTGCTGGCGGTGCGGTTGGTCAGGGAGATCGCACGCTGGATGTCCTCCATCGCGCCGACTTCGATTTCCTTGCGGCGGTTGAGCCAGCGGTCGCGGAAGTCCTTGTGGGTGGTGCGGACGGGGGTGCCTTCCTGGCGCAGGCGCGTCAGTTCCTCCAGGGCCGTCGGGTATTGCTGGTTGCCGGCCAGCGCGCGCGCCGCCCAGTACCGTTCGATGAACGGCTGCAACACCGACGCCGGCGCTAGCTCGCGCAGGTCGCCGATCAGTTCGTTCATGACCTTGAGCTGTTCCGTGACCTTGCGCGAATCGGCCTCGACCTTCTCGACCTTCTTCGCGAGGCTTTTCGCCAGCTGGGTAAGGCGTTCGACCTCATCCTTGACCCCCTGCTGGTCCGGAGGATTGGGGCCATCGAAGGCGCGCAGCGACAGGTCAATGGTATCTTCCGAGGTCTTGACGGTCTCCGCATCGACCAGGCCGTACAGCATGCGGTAGGCCGCCAGTTGCTGCTCGGCGTCGGCCAGGGCCTGGCGATACTTCGGATTGCCAACGTTCTTCTTGAAGTTGTCGCTGGCCTTCTGGGCGGCAGCGAGGGCGGGCCGCAGCCCTTCGAGCGCCTTGTAGGCCCCTGCGTAATCGGGTGGTTGTAGGTGCGCCAACCGCTCGCCCTCGTCGATCAGCCGCTGCAAGGCGGCCTGCTGCTCGCGGGTACCACGCAAGCCGCGAATGCGTTGAAGACCGTCGCGCACGCGCTGGAGCTTGTCCTCATAGACCGGCCGGTCGCGGGCGGCGGCCAGGTCGCGCTTGCGGTCGGTCTCAATCAGGCGCGTCTGACGCTCGTAGATGGTAGTGGTGGCCTGTTGCAGCAGCCGCAGCGCGGCGGCGTAGTCGAAATTCTGGTTGACCTGGATATCCACGTTGCCCAGTGCCAGGGTCAGCGGCCCTTCGTAGAACTTGCCCTGGCGGTTGGCCGCGATCAGCTTGCGGCGCAATTCCTCGACCTTGGGCCGCTCGACCGCATATTGCTGGACGTCGCGCAGGTCATTCGTAACTTGGGTCTTCAGATTCTGAAGGATGCCGGTCTGCTGCACGAAAGTCTGCTCGGCGGCCAACGGGTTGCCGGCCTGAGCCTGGGTCACCTGAAGGTGCGCCTGCGCCAGCGTGGTGTGGCGCTGGATCACCAGGCCGTTGACGGCCTGAGCCTGCTCCAGGCGATTGATCAACCCGAGCACTTCTTGCCGGCGCGCGACATAGGCTTGATAGGCTTCCTTGGTCCGGTCGTTTTGTTTCTGATCGTCGGTGCGAAAGAAGCCGCGCGGCTGCGGCTCGACGTGGAGAAACTGTTGCAGAAACAATGCCTGTTGCTGCGACAACTGCGACATGGTGTTCCTTCATTTAATGGGACGCGAGGCGGCAGCGCGCCGGCCTCAGAGCTTGCTGGCCAGGCCCTGCACGGCCGCCAGCACGGACTTGCGCAACGTGGTCGGCATGAACCCGTTATTGTCGATGGCGTTGAACAGCGGATCGTCGGTGACGTACTTTTCGTATTCGTCGAGGATGCCCTTGGCTTCCCGGTGCAGTTCCTCGCGCTGCGCGGGATCGCTGGCGTTGAGGGCGTCGTCCAGTTTGTCGATCAGTCGTTGGTCGAGGCGGTCGAGGATCGTGTAGATGGTCTTCACCTGGGAAGTCAGCGCGTCCAGGTCGATTTCCTGCGGTGCGTTCGGATCGTCGTTGATCTGCTTGCAAACGGTGATGATTTGTTTTTCCAGGCCCTGCAACTGCGACTGGACGGACTTGCGCGTCGCGTCCCAGACCAGCCGGGCCTGCGTGAAGATGATGTTCGTGCCCTTCTTGATGGGCGCGGGTTGCTTCTTCTCCTCCGGGACGACTTCATCACCCGTTTCCGGCGCGCCTTCCTGCGGTTCGCCATCCGTGACTTCCGGTTCGTCGTCGTCGGGGCCTTTCGCCATCCGCGTTTCGATCGGCAAGGTCAGGCCGGTCTCGCGGTGCAGGATGAGTTTCAGCACCTTGGTCGCGGACGCTGGCGGCTTGGCGGTCTCGAAGACCAGCTTGCCTTCCTCGGAGTAGCAGCGGCCGCGCACCACCGCGGTGCCGTGACACTTCTCCTTCAATACCTTGATGTCGTTGGCCGTGCCCTTTTTCCGGGACAAGAGCAAAGCGCCGTCCGACCCGCCCTTGAGAACGAGCGTGAAAAACAGCGGATGCTCGGCCGTGGCGTGCTTCGCCAGAGCGACGTTCTTGGTCAGCAGGGGGTCTTTGACGCTCATCGGGTATGCTTCAGGGCCGAAGGGTCGGAAGTACCGCGGGGTCCGCGTCATTCCTACGCACCAGACTGTCGCGGCGTTCTCCGGAAATGCTCCGCTAGACACGCCTCAACGTTAGCACGCGGCGGAGCGCAGGCAAGATTTTTTTGAGGCAACGGAAGCAGGCTATGCGCCGCGCACTTTATTGCCTGGCGGAGCCGCGCGGCTTCTTGCGGCGCAACCGCAATTCCTCGACGCCGTGGTACGTCACCAGCACCGCGCCGGGGGAAGCAAAGCGGTCAAACAACTGGGCGACGAAGCGTTCCTCGTCGGGCCAGGGATAGGCAAAGACCACGTCGTAGTCGGCTGGCTCCAGGCCGAGTTCGTCGTCCACGGCACCGTCCTCGGGCGTGAGCCACTCGAACGGGCCGGCGGCGCGTGCCAGGGCCGCGCCGCCCGGCGGCAGGAAGCTGCCGTGGACGAAGCGCACCGGCAACTCGAAGTCATCCGCGAGTTGCTGTGCCGCTTCGACCAACT
>JAEUIF010000935.1 GCA_016795185.1 Planctomycetia bacterium
GCGCCGCGGCCTGCAAGACCAAGGGCGACTTCGCCGGGGCCGCCAAGGAATACGACATGCTGGTGAAGATGCTGCCCGACGAGCCGGAAGGCTACAGCGGCCTGGCCCGGCTCTGGGCAACCTGCACGGACGCCAAGGTCCGCAACGGCGCGAAAGCCGTGGAGTACGCGCGCATGGCCGTCGAGCTGGCCAGCAACGCCGAAAGCGCTGCCGAGGACGAGGAAGAAATCGAAGATTGCGTGGCGCTGCGGCTCCATTGCCAGGAAACGCTGGCACTCGCCCAAGCCGAGACGGGCGACTTCAAAGCGGCCATCGCCACCATCGACAGCTTCCGCGACGAAGCCGACAAGGGCGATCAGCGCCGCCTCAAGAAGCTCCGCGAGCAGTTCAAGGCCAAGCAGCCGTTGCGCGAGTGAGACCCGCCGCTCGCGGCTTCGCACCATCTAAACTTTGCGAAGCCGCGAGCGGCGTTGCCATTCACCAGTGCATCACGAAGCCGCCGTCTACGTTCAACGTCTGCCCGGTGATGTTCTGCCCGCGCCCCGACGCCAGGAACACCACCATCGCCGCCATGTCTTCCGGTTCCTGCCAGCGGCCGAGCGGCACCAGGCGGCGAATCTTGTCGTCGGCCCACTCGTCGTAGGACTGGCGTTGGTCTTCGGGTTGCTGGCGGTGCCAGGCTTCCCAGACGGCGCGGTTCAGCACCGTCTTCACCATGCCGGGGCAGAGCGTGTTGACGCGCACGTTGTGGGGGGCCAGGTCCTTGGCTGCGCACTGCGCGAAGTTGATGAGCGCTGCCTTCGAGGCGCTGTACGGCGGATCGGTCTGCGAACCGATTTGCCCCGCCACCGACGAGATGAACAGCATGGACCCGCCGCGCGCCTCGATCAGCGCTGGCGCGAACGCATGGGCCGTGTTGACGGCGGTGATGACATTCACTTCCAGGACGCGCGGCCAGTCGGCCGGTTCCAGGTTCCAGAAGGGAAAGCCGAATTTGCCCGAACCGATGCCCACCGCGAAGACGACGTGATCGACCCGACCGAAGGCACCCGTAACTTCCTTCGCCGCGCCCTGCATCGCTTCATAGCGGGTGGCGTCGGCGGTCAAACCGAGCGCACGCACCTGGAAGCGGTTCGCGATCTCGGCGGCGGCCTCGGTGACTGCGGCGTCACGATCCGTGAGGGCGACGTTCGCGCCCTCGGCAGCAAAGGCCTCCGCGATAGCCCGGCCGATGCCGCGCGCCCCACCCACCACGACCGCGGTTTGCCCCGCGAGTTGCAAGTCCATGATGCGCCTCCCCGGAAAGTCCTCAGCGTACTGGCTGCCGGGGCGGCGTCAACGGGCTTTCCGTTGTCTGGGCCTGACGAACACGGACGAACACGATGGGTGGCACGTCCCTCGGTACTCCGAGGGCGCGCGAGGGATGTGTTATCCGTCGGTGATGGAATCGCTTCGGGGTTCCGCACGCCCTCGGAGTACCGAGGGACGTGCCACCCGCGAAACTCAGTCGTGTGGTTGTGTAGGGTGCGGCTGCGCCCTGCGGGCTGGACGCACCCTACATGCTCGACGAACAGTTACGGCTGCCGATGCGATACCGTGCGCATCAGGATGAGACGTTCGTCGGGTGGTTGGCCCGGCGTCAGGTCGGTGCTGTCGAGAACGGGTTCGAGGCGGCCGGAAGTGAGGTACTGCGGCCAGTCGGCGGCGCAATCGGGCGGCATCAGGATGTAGTTTGACCGCGGCTTGCCGGCCCAGCGGTCGAGGTTCTCCCATTCGAGCAGCGTGGCCACCGGCTTACCGAGGTGAAAGGCCAGGGCGTGGGCTTCCGCGCGGAAGAAGACGATGTCGCGCGGCGCGGGAGCCAGGTCGCGAATCGCACGGGCGAAGGGCCACTGATCGCGGCGGGCGTTCTCCACCGGCAGCACGTGGCCCAGGTAGTACCACCAGCCGAGACCGTACGCCAGCACGACCACTCCCAATGCCGCCAGCAAGCGGCGCGGCTGACGGGCAGTCTGATACCAGCGCTCGGCGGCACAGCCCAGCAAGAGTGCTGCGCCGGGATACGCTGGCAGCAGGTAGTCCGCACGCTTGAAACCAGCGCACGACAGACCGGCGAACATGACGATCAGCCAGACCAGGCCGAGGCGGGCGTCGGCATCCGCGCGCCAGCGGCCCTGACGCAGCCAGTACCAGCCGGCGGCGAGCAGCAGCGGGCTCCAGGGCAGAAAATCCACGAACAGGCGCGGCCCGTAGTACCACCACGGGTGTACCGCCAGGTCTTCCGAGCCGCCCAGGCCGCGCTCGACGTTGTGATGCCAGAAGAAGACCTCGAAGAATCTGCCGTGCGTCTCGCGGTTGACCCACCAGAACCAGGGTCCGGAGAGCAGCAGCACCAGCGGCACGCCCCACCAGAGTGAGGTGAGTCTCCAGGCATCGCGCCAGCGGCCCTCGACAAATGTCCGCGCGAACAGCACCGCGGCCGGCAGCACCACGCCGATGGGGCCTTTGAGCAGCACCGCGCCGGCGATGGCGAGATAGCCGATGACCTGGCCAGCGAGCCGGCCGCGTAAGCGGGCGGAGTTGTCGGCTTCAACGAAGGACCAGAGCGCCACGCTGATGCACAGTGTCAACGGCATGTCAATGCGGCCGACGTGCGCCGTCCAGGTGTAATGCACCGCCGTGGCGAGGACCAGCGCGGCGACGAAGCCGGCGAGCAATCGGCCGCGCCGCGCGAGGAAGATGAACAGCAGCAGCACGCCGGCGAGCGCGCTGACCGCCGCCGGCAGGCGCACCGTCCAGGCATCGACCGTGCCGCCGTGCAGTTGTGCCGTCAGGGCCGTCAGCCAGTAGTAGAGCGGCGGCTTCTGCAACTCGGGATGGCCGTCGAAGAGCCGGGCCAGGCCCCAGTGCCCGGTCTGCAAGATGGTCTGGGCGTTCTGCGCCGCGCGGGCCTCGTGGCTGCTGGTCAGATCGCGGTCGCCGAGTCGGTAGAAGAAGAGGAATGAACAGAGGAGGAGGAGAACCAAAGCGGCCAAAGGCGAGCGGCGGGCGTAAGCCCGCTGTTGGCAGCGCCGGATCGCCGTTGTCTTGAACAGCGGGCCAACGCCCGCCGCTCGCCAGAAAGCAGCTTGGTTCAGGCGCATTGCCGCAGGGAATGGGCCTCGTGCAGCCGCTGGTAGAGCGAGCAGGTCGCCAGCAGTTCGCGATGCGTGCCGACGGCTTCCACCCTGCCTTTGTCGAGCACGACGATGCGGTCGGCGATCTCCAGCGTGCTGTGGCGGTGCGTGATGACGAAGGTGGTCCGGCCCTTCATGAACTCGCGCAGCGCCTTGTGAATCAGCACCTCATCCTCGGAGTCGATCTGGCTGGTGAACTCGTCGAGGATGAGCAGGCTCGGGTTGCGCAGCACCGCCCGCGCGAGCGCGATGCGCTGCTTCTGGCCGCCGGACAGCGTGCCGCCGGATTCGCCGATGCGCGTGTCGTAGCCGTCCGGCCGCTGCATGATGAAGTCGTGGGCGTAGGTCTGCTTCGCAGCCCGCTCCACATCTTCGCGCGTCGCGCCGCGCACGCCGTAGGCGATGTTGTTATGAATCGTATCGTCGAACAGGATCGCGTCCTGGGAGACCAGGCCGATCTGCTGCCGCAGCGTCCGCAGATTCACCCGGCGGATATCGACGCCGTCGAGCAGCACGGAGCCGTGGCTGGGATCGTAGAAGCGGAGCAGCATGCCCAGGAGCGTCGTCTTGCCGCAGCCGTTCTTGCCGACCAGGGCAATGGTTTCACCCGCCTCGCAGGTCAGATTGACGCCGCTGAGCACGTCCTTGCCGGGAATGTAGGAGAAGCAAACGTCGCGGAACTCGACGCTGGCCCGCAGCCGAGGCAGCCGTTCGCCCTGGCTGTTGACCTGCACGCGCGGCATGCGGTCCATGTAATCGAAGATGCGGTCGCCCGCCGCCGCGCCGGATTGCAGCTTGGTCCAGACGCTCGACAGCTTGCGCACCGGATCGGCGATGGCCGCCAGCAGCGCGTAGAGCTGAATCAGTTCCGCCGCTTCGAGCGGCTGCTGCGTCATGCGCATGCCGAACAGGTGCGTCTGGTCGCGCAGCACCAGGTAAGCGCCGGCCAGCAAGGCCATCGCGCCGGCGGCCACGCCCAGCAGTTCGATCACCGGGCCGGCGAGGGCGTCGATGTTCACCACCAGCTGCGACTTGTGATAGTAGTCGAGCGTTGCCCGCTTGAAGCGCCGCCGCTCGTAAGGCTCCATCGTGAACGCCTTGACGATGCGGATGCCCAGGAAAGTTTCCTGGAGAATCTTGTAGATGCTCGACATCCGTTCGAGCAACCGGCGCGTGGCCCGCTTCATCAGCCGGCCGACCTTGCCGACCACGAAGACGGCAATCGGCACCAGGATCAGGAACATGAAGGTCAGCTGCCAGCTGATCCAGCTGGCCCAGATGATGCAGCAAATGGCCTTCAACGGCTCGGCGATCACCTTGCCGTAGAGCGTCTTGATGCCGACGCCGAGCAGTTCCATATCGTTGGTGAAGCGCGACATCAACTCGTGCGTGCCTTCCTTGCCGTGGCCGAACTCGTTGACGTCGAGGTGAATGACGTTGCGATAGAAGCGGTTGCGCAGGTCGTACAGCGACAGGTTGACGACGCTGCCGACCAGCGATTCCTGCCCGAACTCAAACACGCCCTTGATAGCCACCCCCAGCACCAGCAGGCCGATCAGGCTCGCCAGCGCCTGGAAGCTGTCGTCCGGCAAGAAGCGCAGGATGTAGGATTTGAGCAATTGATAGCGGTACTGGGCGGTGCGCGCGCTGTTGAGCTTGCTTTCCAGCTTGGCCATATCGCCCGCCAGGCTGCGTTCGCGCTTGTCGCGCCACTCGCTGGCCGGCATCGCCTTGAGCCGCTCCTGCTCGGCGGTGCAGCGTTCCAGGGCCGGGACGTACTGGTCGATCTGCTTCTCGGTTTCCTTGATGCGCTCTTCCGCCCAGCTTTGCAAGTTGCGGTCGTTGCCCAGGATGGTCAGCACGGGATAGATGGCCGTGAAGTTCAAGCTCCAGAGCACGGCCGCGCACAGCGCGCACACCACCGAGAAAGCCAACCGATAGCGATAGGGCCAGGTATGACGCAGCGCTCGCAGAAAGTTTTTCATGCCGCTCTATGACAAACCAGGACGGAAGGTTCGGAAGCCATACCGGAAAACGGCTGGGGTTTGTAGCAAATGGCCACCGACCGGACAAGGCGAATGAAAACCACCGCTGCGCGGCGGGGTTGCCTGGCTCCACCAGGCAGCGCGGTTTGCCAGGCGTGAATCTGGCCAGGTCCGCCACTCCGCCACTTCGCCACGCGGGGAATTTGGCGGACCCAGCGAGCAGTACGTCGGGCTTTCCAGCCCGACACACGCTGCCCGCACCAAGTTGCACCCGTTCGACTGCGTCCGTGGGAGCAGCGCCGCACAATTCTGATATGCGTGTCGGGCTGGAAAGCCCGACGTACCTGGATGGTTCTCGATCCGCCACTCTGCCGCGCAGGCAGTTTGCGGACCTGGCGGCGAGGTATGACATCCCAGCTTGCGCATTCGCCCCATTTTACAGTGCCGCCGCGCGAAAGTGCGCACCCGCCTGAGCAAAAATGGTCCATGCGCTGCGCTCTTCTGACACACTTTCGCGGTGGGCCAGCTGTCCGGTCGGATCAGGCTTGCCGGCACTGGAGTCGAAAATCTCGAATTGTCAACGACTTCGATTCAAGCTCGAAAAATTCGCACAATGCCGGCACGCACTTTGCGAATAATTTTCGCGAGGAAGACGACCCATCCCATTCATGGAGGAGCCTCTCATGTTGGTTCTGACCCGCAAGCCTGGCGAAAAGATCCGCATCGGCGACGAGATCGTCCTCACGGTCATCGAGATCAAGGGTAATCGCATCAAGCTCGGGATCGACGCCCCGAACGACATCTCCATCGTGCGCGGGGAACTGTGCGACTGGTCGGCGTCTGCCAACGAAGGCGGCACCCCGGCAGATCATCCGGTCATTCGCGTCCCCGTCACCTGCAACTAGTCGGACGCCACGCCGGCAGCGTGGTCGAATTGTCCCCGGAACTGGAAGCGTGGAATCACCGACGGTCAGGGCTGCTGCCGATGAGTTCGGGAGCGGCCCCGGCCGTTCGTGCTTTTCGCCCTTGTCTCCCGGCCGCGCGCCACCCTAGAATACCTCTTCCAACCGCCTCGAACCGCGCACTGGAGACACCGATGAAAGAAGGCATCCACCCCAAATACGAGGAATGCGTCGTGACCTGCGGTTGCGGCAACAAGTTCACCACCCGCAGCACGCGCAAGGCCATCAGCGTCGAAATCTGCTCGGCCTGCCATCCGTTCTTCACCGGCAAGATGAAGTTCCTGGATACCACTGGCCGCGTCGAGAAGTTCCAGAAGAAGTACAACTGGGTCAACAAGAACAAGGCGCTCGGTGGCGGCGAAGTAAAGCCGGCCGCCGAAACCAAGTAGCTCGATCGCTTTCCACGCAGCCGCTGCGCGCTGGCCGGAGTGCCGTCGCGCAGCGGCTGCGTCGATTCCGTGGCCAGCCAGGCCCGAAGGGGCGACAGTGCTTGGTACAGCGTCCCGGGAGTGGCTGCCTGAAGTACGTCGGGCTTTCTAGCCCGACACGTCGCGCCCGAGGCTGACCGCGCCCGCTCGACGACACCGCGGATGACTGGAACTTCAGTCGGGCTAGAAAGCCCGACGTACCAGAGCCGACTTGGTACGTCGGGCTTTCCAGCCCGACCCGCAGCGCCGGAATAAAGCCAAACAGTGGAGCGGGCGCGTCCAGTCACTGGCACTTCAGTCGGGCTGGAAAGCCCGACGTACCAGAGCCGACAATATGTGGGACTCCTTCGACCAGGCCCTGAAACGCCACCAGGAACTCGAAACCCAGCTGGCCGACCCGGCGCTGGTCGCCGACCGTACGCGCTACACGCAGGCCGCCAAGGAACATGGCAGCCTGGCGCGGCGCGTCAAGCCGTACCAGGAGTTTCTGCGCGTCAGCGAGGACTTGAAGCAGGCCGAGGCGCTGGTCGAGGGCGAAGCCGACCCGGAGATGCGCCGCTACGCCGAGGAAGAACGCGACCAGCTACGCGCGCAGCAACAGGTGTTGCGGGCCAAGCTGGAGGAAATGCTGCTCGACGCGCCGGGCGAGGATTTTGACAGCATCATCGTCGAAATCCGCGCCGGCACCGGCGGCGACGAGGCCGCCCTCTTCGCCGGCAACCTCTACGACATGTACACGCACTACGCCCGCGACCGCGGCTGGCGCGTGGAGGATATTTCCTTCAGTCACGGCGAGCAGGGCGGCTTCAAGGAAGTCACCTTCGGTCTCAGCGGCGAGAACGTCTTCCGCGATTTCCGCTACGAGAGCGGTGGGCATCGCGTGCAGCGCGTCCCGAAGACCGAGACGCAGGGCCGCATCCATACCTCCGCCGCCACGGTGGCCGTCATGCCCGAACCCGACGAAGCTCAGGTCGAGGTCAAGGACCAGGACATCGAATGGGAACGCATGCGGGCCGGCGGCGCGGGCGGTCAGCACGTCAACAAGACCGAAAGTGCCGTCCGCATCTGGTACAAGCGCGGCACGCCGGACGAGATGGAAGTGAAGTGCCAGGACGAGCGCAGCCAGCACAAGAACTACGAGCGCGCCATGCGTATCCTGCGCAGCCGGCTCTACGAGCGCCAGCAAGAACGGCTCCACCAGCAACGCTCCGAGCAACGCCGCACGCTCATCGGCAGCGGCGGCCGGAACGACCGCATCCGCACCTACAACTTCCCCCAGAACCGCCTCACCGACCACCGCATCAACCTGACGCTCTACAAGCTCGACGCCATCGTCGCCGGCCGGCTCGATGAGGTCGTGCAAGCCCTGAAGGACTTCGACCGCAAACAGCGCCTGGGTGAAACGCCGAATGCCAGTGGTCAGTAGTCCGTGGTCAGTAGCCCGACGGCGTCCCGCAACTGACCACTGACCAAGGACCACTGACCATGGCTAAGGACACCTGGACCCTGGGCGAACTGCTCGACTGGACCGCGAAGCACCTGGCGGAGCAGGGCGTGGAGTTTCCGCGCCTGGATGCCGAAGTGCTGCTGGCCCATGCGGTCGGCTGCAAGCGCATCGAGTTGTACACCCGCCACGGCGAAATCGCGGCTCCGGAATATCGGCAGCGCTATCGCGAACTGATCGGCCAGCGACTCGAAGGCTGCCCGGTGGCTTATCTGGTCGGCCGCAAGGAATTCTTCTCGCTGGAACTGGAAGTCTCGCCCGCGGTGCTGATTCCCCGTCCGGACAGCGAGCATGTCGTCATGGAATGCTTGCGGCTCGCGGAGAAGCAGCCCGCGCCGACCGTGCTCGACCTGGGCGTCGGCTCGGGCAACCTGTCGATCGCCATTGCCCACCGGCACCAGGGCGCGCGGGTGACGGCCGTCGATGTCAGCCCGGAGGCGCTGGCCGTGGCCCGCCGCAACGCCGAGAAGCACGGCGTCGCGAGCCGTCTCGAGTTTCTTGCCGGTGACCTGTGCGCGCCTGTGGCCGGCCGACAGTTCGACTTCATCGTCAGCAATCCACCGTACATACCGCACGGCGACATCGCCGGCCTGGCGTTGGGCGTGCGCGACTACGAACCCCATCGCGCACTGGACGGCGGCCCGGACGGCTTCGCGGTGTTCGACCGTCTGGTACGCGAGGCGATCACGCACCTGAATCCGGGCGGCTGGCTGCTGGTCGAGATCGGCGCGCCGCAGGAACAGGCCGCGCGGCGCAAGCTGTCCGAGCACGGCGGCTACGAACTCGCGAACACCATCTTCGATTATTCGGGCCATCCCCGCGTGCTGGCGGCACGGCGACGGTGAGCCGCGTGGTACGTCGGGCTTTCCAGCCCGACACGCAGCGCCGGCGGTACGCGCCTGGTGCAATCGCTTCGCGCGTTGTACGTCGGGCTTTCCAGCCCGACACGCAGCGCCGGCGGTACGCGCCTGGTGCAATCGCTTCGCGCGTTGTACGTCGGGCTTTCCAGCCCGACACGCAGCGCCGGCGG
>JAEUIF010000991.1 GCA_016795185.1 Planctomycetia bacterium
CAATTGAACAATATATCTCTTATCGGTCGTGGCCCATCACACCCGCTGCGGGCAGAGAACCTCGGGTTCAGGCCGCCCCGGCACGCGCAGCACCAGGCCGCCTTCGGGGGCGTTGACCTCCACCATGCTACCCGGTTGGCCGGCCGCGTGCCGCGCCAAAATGGCTTCCAGCGCCTGCACCACCGCCACGGTGTTCCGGTCGGCGGACACATCGTTATATGTCAATGCCCGCATGTCTTCCAAACGCTGCGCCCGCTGGTGCGGCGGCCCGCCGTGCTCGACGAAGGCGACCTCTTCAAAGAACTTGCGCAGGATCTCCACGCCGTAGCCGCGCTGGCTGCGCTCGCCCCAGGGTTCGACGAACGTACCGTTGTAATGGTGGTTCGGCGTTTCCTTGAACTGGTGGGGCGTCTTGCCCTCGATGCACAACTCCACGCCGCGCTTCCGCTGGTGGGAGTTCCAGACGCCGTTGTCGAAGCGAAACTGCACCTCTTGTTCGACGTAGCCGGGAAAATTGTCCGGCGTCACCCAGCTGGTGTGGATGTCGAAAGCGGCTTCGCGCTGGTCGGGGTGCGTGTAGACCATTTGCAGCTGCACCGAATCCCAGGTGGGGCCGGTCGCCGCGCCGACCAGGCCGCGCTGGCCGGTGGCGGTGATGCGGCTGAGTTTCCACGCCGGGCCGAACGTGAAATCGATCAGCTTGATGTAATGGCAAGCGACGTAGGTGCCGGGGTTGCGGCCCTTGATCCACTCGGCAAACTGGCCGCCGCTGATGGATTTCGGTTCCAGCAACGAGCAGTAACCGTGATTGACGTGCTTCAAGTTGCCGTCCACGTAATGCGTGCGCAGCTTCTTGTGGTCCGGGTCCGCCAGCTTGTGGTAGACCACCTTGGCGAGCACGTTGTGCTGCCGGGCCAGCGCTTGCAGTTCGTCGAGTTCCTGGACGCGCAGCACGCAGGGCTTCTCGATCAGCACGTGTTTGCCGGCGGTGAGCGCCTGCCGCGCCGGCTCGAAATGGCGGTCGTCCGGCGTGGCGATGCAGACCGCGTCCACGTGGGGCAGCAGCTGCCCGACGGCGTTCGGTTCAGTGAAGCTCTGAAAAGCGCCAAGCCGGCCGCCAGCCGACTGCTGGAGGCGCTCGGCCCGGCTGCCGGTGCGGCTGGCGACCGCCGTCAGCGCGACTTCGACCAGGCCGAAGTCGCGGCGGTACAGCCCCTCGGCGTGCAGCTGCTCGAAGAGCGGCCGGTAGGTTTCATCGAAGATCATGCCGAGGCCGACCATGCCGGCCCGGAGACGGTGCTGCGCGAGAGTGGTGGAAGCATGCATGGGGACATGATAGCAACCGCCCCGGCGAGCGGCGAAGGCGCGCGCCGGGGCAGTCGGCGCGGCGTCACTCGGCTTCCTCGTGATCTTCTTCGTGGTCTTCATCGTCCGGCCGGGCCATCTTCTTCATGGCTTCCTCGGCGCGACGGCCGATCTCCTCCAGGCTCAGGTCTTCCTGGTGGGTGGCCAGCGACCACTGATGGCCGAAGGGGTCGCGCAGCTTGGCGAAGCGGTCGCCCCAGAACATATCGGTCGGCGGCGCGACCGCGATTGCGCCGACTTCGAGCGCCTTCTTGAAGGTGGCATCCACATCCTCGACATAGAGGTGGATGGTGGTGGCCGACCCGCCGACGGTGGGCGGGGCCTTGATGCCCCAGTCCGGGTTCTCGTCGCACAGGTAGAGCGCTGAGCCGTTGATTGCAATCTCGGCGTGCCCGATGCTGTAGCCGTCCGGGCCGGGCATGCGCATCTTCTCTTCCGCGCCGAAAGCGCGCTTGCAGAAATCGATGGCGTGGGCGGCGCCGCGCACGACCAGGTGCGGGATGATGGCCTGCTTGCCGGCGGGCAGCCACTTCCGCGCGCCGGCGGCGGGGGCCGGTGCCGGCGCGGGGGCTGGGGCAGGGGGCGGCGCGGGTTTCGGTTCGGGCGGCGTCTGCACCGTGGCGGCGGGTTTCGCGGCGACCGGCGTCTGGGCCTTCGGCGCGGGCTTCGCCTTCTCGGCCGGCTTGGGTTTGGCGGCGGGCTTGGCCGCCGGTTTCACCTTGGCGGCGGGCTTGGGCTTGGCCGCTGGTTTCGCCTTGGGGGCGGGCTTGGTGTCTTTCTTTTTGGCCATGAACGAGGTCTCCTGGAGGTTCGCCTGGCTTCGCGGGGACGGCCGCTCGCTTCGGCCGCGGATAGGTTGCAGCCAGCGCGCAGCGCTGGGAAAAGGTCATTGCGGGCAGATTAACCGGCATGTGAACAGGCGTCAAGAATCTCCCGGCGGAGCGCAGGCAAAACGCGAGCAACGCCGCGATTGACGCGGGTTTTCGCGTTTTCGGCCGCTCGCGACCTAATTGAACATAAGAGCCATTATCGGACGTTGTGGGAAGGTCGAGCCGAACCTCGACGAATCGCCGGACCTCCAGCCAACGTCCGATAATGAACGTTATGTTTAATTGCGCACAGAATCCGCCGCTGCGTCAGCGGCCCGGTTTCCGCGCCGAGAGCGCCGACGCTGCCGGCGGCGTGACCGGCGAAAGCATCGGCGACTCGTCCGGTTGTTCGGGCAGCGCCACGCACGAACGCAGCAGCACGTAGAGCAGCACGCCGAGCGGCGCGAGCAGCAACGTCGCCCACAAGATCGGCGTCACCGTCAGGGTCGGCAGCTGCCGGTCGAGGCTGTCGAGGTAGATCCAGCGGCCCGCCACGAAGTCCAGCGCCAGGAAGTGCAGCCAGCCGAGCAGCGCGCCTTCCGGCTCGCCGAGGATCAGCGCTACCGTGGGCAAGGTGGGCTCTGCCACCAGGAGGGCCAGCAGCCGCCAGTGCCAGACCACCAGCACGACGTAGAGGACGGGGATGGGCAACAGGACGGCGGGCGAGCCAAGCAGCCGGCGGGTCAGACCCCAGTGCGGCAAGGCGATCATCAGCAGCCAGCAGGGCAGCACGGTCAGCGTGCTGACGGCGAAGAGCAGTTCCAGTTTCATGATGGGGCGTTCTGCGGTTCGGCCGCCGCGGCAGGGACGACGCCCTCGTCGAAGACGCCCATGCGGCGGAACTTTTGGTAGCGGCGTTCGAGCAACTCGGCGGGGGCGAGTTGCCGCAGTTCGCGGAGGTGGCGCAGCAGGTACGTTTTCAGGATATTGCCCATCTCGCGGTGGTCGCGGTGCGCGCCGCCGAGCGGTTCGGGGATGATCTCGTCGATGACGCGCAGGCCGAACAGGTCGCGCGCGGTGAGCTTGAGCGCGTCGGCGGCCAGCGGCCGGGTCTTCTCGTTGGCTTCCTTCCAGAGGATGCCGGCGCAGCCCTCGGGGCTGATGACCGAGTAGTAGGCATGCTCCAGCATGCCGACCCAGTCGCCGATGCCCATGCCCAGCGCGCCGCCCGAACCGCCCTCGCCGATGACCACGCAGATGATGGCCGTGGGCAGCCGGGACATCTCGAGCAGGTTGGTGGCGATCAGCTGCGCCTGGCCGCGCTCCTCCGCGCCGATGCCGGGGTAGGCACCGGGAGTGTCAATTAAACATATGATGGGGATTTGAAACTTGGCCGCCAGCCGCATGCGGTTGAGCGCTTTGCGATACCCTTCCGGGTGGGCGCAGCCGAACATGCACTCCACCTTCTCCTTGGTGGTGTGGCCCTTCTGCTGGCCGATGAGCATGACGCGGAAGTCGCCCAGGCGCGCGAAGCCGGTGCGGATGGCCCGGTCGTCGCCGAACGAGCGGTCGCCGTGCAGCTCGACGAAGTCGTGGAAGATCAGGTCCACGTAGTCCATCGTCTGCGGCCGGTTGACGTGCCGGGCGACCTCGACGGTCTGCCAGGGCGTCAGGTTGCCGTAAATTTTGCGCTTGAGGTTGAGCAGTTCGCGGCGGATGCGGCGCACCTCCTCCGCGCTGCCGACCTGGCCGTTGGCCTTGGCTTCCAGGTTGGCCAGCACGGCTTCGAGGTCGTCGATGTCCTTCTCGAAGGCCAGCCGTTGCTGCATTGCCATAGAGCGCACTCTCCCCACGAAGGGCGAAGCGGAGTCGTCCAAACGGCAATGTAGCAGTTCGGCGGCAAAGGTCCAGGGGGCTTCGGCCGGCGCGTTCGACGCAGCGCCGGACGCGCCTGGTCCCCTGCTCTGCCGGCTGTGGCGGTGGGACCAGGGGCCGAGGATTAGCGCTATCGCTGCGACTCAGGGCTTCTTCGGTTCCGGGGCCGCCGCCCGGCGATTCTCCTGAATCTTGTCGAAGGGCACGCGATCGCGAGCCTGCTCCTCCAGCCACTCGATCGCATCCGGATACTCTTTCTGCAAGCGGACCGCAATCGCGGCCGCACCCTCTTGGTCCTCCTGATATTCCTTGATGCGCTTCATCAGCACCAGGGCGTCCGGCGCGTAGGCGAAGTCCTTCATGTCGATGGCGGTCAAATGGTCCCAGGCCGCTTTCAAGCGGGAAACGGAAGCGCCGTCCAGCCGTTTTTTCTCGTAGTCGTAAACGATGTGCGCTGCCAGCACAAAGTGCGCGTACGGGACGTAGGACGATTTCGGAAACAGCGTCATCAGGGCTTCCAGAGAACCGCCCTCGCGCGGCTGGACACCGTGGCGATATGCCAGGCCGGTGACGAAGCCGTCAGCCACGTTCTTCTTTTTCTGGAAGAAGTCAAACCAGGCCGCATCGTCGCCTGCGGGCTTGCCGACCGTCACCAGCACGGGTTCGGCCTGCAAGTGCGGCCCCTCCGTGGCGTTTTGCGAGAAATCGTAACGCAGCGCATGCTCGCCAGGTTCGGTGAACAACGGCCGAACGACATCGAGCACGCCGCCGCCCACGAACGGTCCGGAAACTGACTGTTGGTGTCCGGGCGCGAGTTGATGCAGCTTGCGGTAAACTGCGTGAAAGTAGCGTGTGAGAGGACCGCCGATAGTTGCGGTCGGACGCAGATTCAGGTAGCCGCGCGTGCCGACGGGCTGAAACTGTACATTCGCCGGCCCCTTGATTCCGGTGAGGCTACATCCCGACTCCAGATACTGGATCTTGCGGGTAGGTTGTTTGCCATCGTTTTTCAACGTGAAGCGTAAGCGAATCGGCTGGTAGGGCAGCGGCGCGGCCCCGATCACTTCCGCATGGAGTTCGGGGAGGTCCGCAGCGTCGGGGGCCAATCCCCGAGCGCCGCTGACGGACAGTAGCAGCGCGACACCGACCAGCGAACACTTTCGACACATGGGCATCCCTCCAGTGTGGCGCATCGGCCCGACGTATCAGTTACTTCTTCCCAGGCGGTTCTACGGTCCTCGGCAGCAGCGGTTTGCCCGGCCGCTTGCGGAACTCGCGCCATTCCTCGGGTTTCAGCAAGACGTCAAACCCGGTGACGAGCACCCCTTGGAGTTCCAATTCCTCCTGGCGGCGGCGCTCGACCCACAGGCGATAATTCGGCAAGCATTCCAGGGCATCGGGGTACTCGCGGTGCAGGCCTCGTTCCGCCTCATCCGCGAGCTTGACGTGCTGAAGGTGCAGGAGGTTTTTGCGCCGTAGCGCCAGCGCCGCGGCCCGAAGCGGGAAGTCCGGCGCGGCGAGTTTGTCCAGTTGCCGCAGGCCCGCCTCCGTGCGCGAGCCGAAATTGACCTCGTTCCGGCCGCCCTGCAAGTAGCCACGCGCCAGGGCAAAGCGCGCATAGTCCGTGTACGATGTCGGCGCTTCGCCGTCCAAGATTGTCACCAGGTCGAGCAACATGTGCGAGGCGGGTGCATGGGACTGGCAAAGCAAAGCGGCATCCAGGCGTCGGTCCTGCGCGATCTGCTGAAACACGGCCCGTTCCGCTCCTTTCGGTTCGCACACCTGGATCTTCACATCCTGTTCGAGATAGATTCCGTGGCTGTTCGGCTGATAGCCGAGCAAGTAACGCACGTGCAGCCAGTAGACTCCGGGCTTCGGGAAGACCGCTACTTGCTCGTATTCGGTGGACTCTCCCTCTTGCTGTATTCTCCACTCCAAACCGACCAGGAAACACACGGAGGTCTGTTCATTGGGCGCGAGCGACATCACTTCACGCTTCAGGATGATTGGGCAGCCCATTCGCGGCCTGGGCGAATGAAATCGGCTAATGTCGGGAATATCCCGGTAGGCTTGTTCTCCGGGCGACTTCAGGGCCAGCGAAAAGAAATGCTCAATGGGCCGCAACGAGTCGAGTTTCTGCTTGCTGATGTTGCGCAGGGAAGCGCGCACGCGCACGGCCTGATATGGCAATGGCTCCGGCGCGAGCACCTCCAGTTGCAGCGCGACTTGCTGGGACGACACGGAAAGGTATTCAGGCGTACGAACGGTATCCGTGGGACCGTTCGTCAGCAATAATGCTAGACCGAAAGCCAATAGTCGATTGACCATGACGAATCCCCCATTTAGCTGCGCGGCGCAGCGCCAGGGCTTCGTTGTCGAAGGCGCATGGAGGAGGAGAAGCGGACGCAGCTCGGTTTCCAGACCGAGCTGCGTCCGCTTTTCCTCTCTTTTCCTCTTCACGGCTGTTGTGGCACCCGCTTGCGCAAGCTCGACCACGCATCCTCCGTTTGCACTGGCTTCCGCGGGACGCCGCCGACTGGGTCGGGTAACGGCAGCAATTCCACGCTCCCTTTGGGCAGCGGTTCGTGCAGACGAGCGTAATACGCCGGCAAGCCTTCCAGTGCGTCCGGATGCAGCTTCATGGCTTGGTCGATGACCTTGCCCGCTTCTTTCTCATCGCGCTTGCGCAAGTGTACCTGCCTGGCCAGGAGCAAAGCCGATCCATGAAAAGCGCAGCGCTCCGCCGAAATCCTGGAAATCTGATTCAGACAGGATGTCAGCCTGGCCTCAGCTTCCGGCAATGGCGCTCCAAAGAACGAGAACTCGCGTGCCAGGGCGAACCGCGCATAATCCGTATACGACGACTTTGGCAAGTCCTCAATGAAGCCCGCCAAGTCCAAGCCGAGCGAAGTTTGGCCCTCTGAATCCAACCAAACTCTGTTTCGGTCTACAAGCAACGCGGTCCGCAAAGCCGGGTTGACCTGTAGCCTTCGCAACGCAGCCAGGTCATCGCCTTGCGGTTCCTGGACTCGGATAGCAAGCTCCTTCCGCAAATAAACCCACTCCGCGCCACCGGGTGCCTTCGCAACATCGCGCGGATAGGAGAATTGCAGCTGGTACTCTCCCGCGACCGGGAATAGCGGAACGATATCGTTCGGCAGTAAGTCGAGATTTTTCGCCGATGGATCGCGCATCACGGATAGACTGAACGACAAGGAAATTTGCTCGCGCGGCCGCAAAAACAGTGGCGGCGGCGGTTGTCGTTGGCCCGTAAAAAAAGCCTGACACTTGACCAGCCGTTTCGCTTCCAGAACGTTCGACATGTCCTCGACAGGCTCCCACTTGGCTCCGGGGGGCGGCTTTTTGAGGGCCAGCAAGAAATGGTACTCCAACGGCCGGATCGGGCCGATTACCCGATTGCTGACATTGCGCAGCACCACGCGGATTCGCACGGGCTGGCAAGGATAAGTTGCTTCACCTACTTGTAGGAGCGTTAATTCCACCTCATCAGCGCCAACCGCCGCGGATTTTTCATCGTAGGCAGCGGCTGGCATCGCACAACACACAACCACCAAGACCGCTCGACAACTGCCAGTAAGGCAATTCATGGCTAGCTCCAAAAGGAGAAGAAAAGAAAAGAGACGCAGCTCTTTTCTTTCCCGTGTCGCCGTCGGCGCGCGACAACCGGAAGCGACCCAGTTCGGACACCGGGCCTTCGTGAGCATCGGCGAGGACAGCGATATTGACGACCGCTGGCACGGAGCGGTCCTCCAGCCGTTCAACGGCAGGACGGAATTTTAAGGGGGGGCAGGAACCGAACGCCGTGCGGGACGGGTGCGGGCGAAGGCGCGGGACGGCACGAACGGGCGCAACCAGCGAGGCCACATCGGGCGATCTCCTGATGGTTGAGGGGCTATGAATCAGACGGTTTCAGTGTAGTCGGGGTTCGGGGGTGGGCCAAGGCAATTCCGGGAGGTAAGTCTCACGCACGCCCTCGGAGTACCGAGGGACGTGCCACCCCGGCGTCGCGATGTGTGCAGCTGCCAGCGGCAACTCTTTTCTTCTCCTTTCCTTTTCCATGTAGCATGAGCGTCAGCGAGCTTGCTCCTGCGTTGCGAGTTCGGGTTGAGGTCGGATCAGCAGCACCAGCACGACGGAGATCAGGGCGAGGCCGGCGAAGCCGCCAAAGATCAGGTGCAGCGGCACCTGTCTGTCCCGCAGCACGCCGAAGCCCCAGTCCGCCAGTCCGCCGACGCTGATGCTGAAAAAGTTCATGATCCCGTAGCCGGTCGCGCGCAGCCGCGGCTGCACAATCTGCGACAGGATGGGCATGTTGTTGCAGTCAAAGAAGCCCCAGCCGAGACCGAAGACAATCAGAAAGGCGACCGCGACTACCAGCGTGCCGGCGTAGCCCACGCCGAAGATCGCCGCCACGATCAGGCTCATGCCAATGGCACTGATGTAGATTCTGCCACGTTCGTTGGTCCGCATCCAGCGATCCGCCAGCCAGCCGCCGACCGCGACCCCGAGGATGGCGGCGACTTGCCAGTAGAGCGTGGCCGAGACGCCCGCCAGGCCCTGGTCGATGTGGAACTGCTTCTGGAGGATCGCCGGCATCCAGTCCCGCACCACCCAGCCAGCCATCGCCGGCAGGGTGAAGTACAAGATCAGCAGGAGGAAGGAGCAGTTCG
>JAEUIF010001482.1 GCA_016795185.1 Planctomycetia bacterium
CCCCGGGCACACCGAGGGCGGGCGAGTCGCTCCCCCCGCCCTCGGAGTCCCGAGGGCCGGGCCACCCAAGTAAAGCCTTGCGCAACAGGTCGCTTGTTTTTGCACTAGCAATCGAACAACCGGCACGCAACGCGACAGCAATTCGACGACGCGGTTCACTTCCAGCAGCGTGGCGGCTATTGAGCAACCAGCGCATGAGCCGCGGCAGACGGGGGTACCGCCAGGGTCGGGCGGCCGGGCCGCGCGGCAACCGAGACCAGCAACGCGGCGGCCAGCACCAGGCCGGTGATCAGCAGGGCGCGCAGGTGCGAGGTTTCGGCCCGGAGCAGCGCGAGCAAGGGGTGGGGATGATCGGCCAGCGGGCGGCCGGAAGTCGAACGTGCGACGAACATCGGACCCTCCGAGGAGATGGAGAGGCGCGTCGCTCGGAGGGCTGGCTAGCGGCCTCATTGTTGATACTGAATCTCAGTCGCATTAGTATTATCGAGACGGCGCCGACTGTCAAGCACGAATTACCGGAATTCACAGCCGTCAATTTCTCACCGTCCGGGGCCGAAAATTTCACTTTGCAATCGCCCGCCGACCTGCTCTAATACTCCCAACCTGCCACCACCACGGTTCCTCCCACCTTCACAAAGGAACTGCACTGTGCATCCTGCCACGCGCACGCACTCCCACACACTCGGCATGACTCGTCGTGAAGCCTTGCAGGTTGGCTATTCCGGCCTCCTGGGACTTGGGCTGTCCGCGCTGCCCGTTTCGGGCGCAAAGGCCGCCGCGCCTTCCGAGGGCAAACCGGCGCGCAAGCCGAAGTCGATGATCCTGGTCTTCCTGACCGGCGCGCCGAGCCATATCGACATGCTCGATCTGAAGCCCGATGCTCCCGCCGAGATTCGCGGCGAGTTCAAGCCCATCGCCACCAACGTGGCGGGCATTCAAGTTTGCGAGCACCTGCCGCGCCTGGCCGCCCGCATGGACCGGTGCGCCCTGGTGCGCTCGCTGGCGCATCGCGACAACAACCATCTGTGCGCCACGCATCACGTGCTGACCGGCTGCGCGCAACCCGGCGCGTTCTTCGACAAGGTGGCGTCGCGCACGGACTGGCCGAACTACGCCGCCGGCCTGAACTACTTCCGGCCGCGCACCGACGGTTTGCCCACGGGCGTCAACCTGCCGACGTTCCTCATGGAAGGGCCGCTCACCTGGCCGGGGCAGCATGCCGGTTTCCTGGGGCCGAAGCACGACCCCTGGCAACTCACCCGCGACCCCAACGCTCCGGACTTCCGCGTGGATGGCCTGCGGCTCGATCCGGGCATCGCGGTCGGCCGGCTGGACGACCGCCGCACTCTGCTTCAGCAGGTGGACCGGCAGCAAGCCTGGCTGGCGGGCGTGGCGGAAGGCCGTCGCCTGACCGACCAGCAGGACCAGGCGTTCAACGTGCTGACTTCGGGCCGCATCGCGTCTGCCTTCGAGATGGACCGCGAACCGCTGCCCGTCCGTGAACGCTACGGCCGGCATACCTTCGGCCAGACGTTGCTGCTGGCCCGCAGGCTGTCGCAGGCCGGGGTGCCCGTGGTCCAGGCCAACATGGGCATCGTGCAAAACTGGGACACGCACGGCGACAACTTTGGCCGCCTCAAGCGGACCTTGCTGCCGACGCTGGATCAGGCGGTCGCGGCGCTGCTCGACGACTTGACGGCCAGCGGCCTGCTCGACGATACGCTGGTGATGATGCTCGGCGAATTCGGCCGGACGCCCAAGGTGATGAACACCGGCCGCGACCACTGGGCGCCCTGCTTCTCCGGGCTGTTCGCCGGCGCGGGCGTGCGCGGCGGCCAGGTGGTCGGCCGCTCCGACGCTATCGGCGCGTACCCATCCACCACGCCGTACTCGCCGGACGACCTTGGCGCGACGGTCTACCACGTCCTCGGCATCGAACCCGAGGCCGAGGTGCGCGACCGCCAGAGCCGCCCGGTGCAGCTGAACCGGGGGCACGTCATGCAGCCGCTGTTCACCGGAGCGGCGGGCTGAACTCGTACTCGAAGTACAAAAAGGGCCGAAGGCTACCATTCAAGAACGGCAGCCTTCGGCCTGCGGTGATTTGTGAACGGTTGTGAAAACATCGCTCGACATTTTCAGGACCGTTCCTGCCAGTTTGCTGGATCACGCGCCGTGTGGAAGACGGCGATCGCGGTGATTTGGCAGGACAGCACGCGGTAGTACACGGCATCGGGAAAGCCGGGTACCGGAGCTTCGCGAATGTCGTTGTGGACTTCGGGATAGAGGTCAGGTTGAACGACCAGTTCGGCAAACACCTGGCGCACGGCGTCCATGAAATCACGGCCGCGCCCCGTCCGTCGCCGTTCATACCAGTCCGCCGCGTCCAGAAATTCAGCGCGGGCGAGGCGGCGGAGGCTGATACGCAACTTCATTGCGCGAAACGTTGCATGGCCGCCGCTTCCACTTCCTCCCAGGCAGTCTCGTCCGACGGGTTCGCTGCGCAATCGGCCACCCTGCGGTCCAGTTCGGCCCGCTTGGCTTCCGACAGCGGCACCCGGGGTTGCTCGGCCGCGACGCTATCCAGGATTTCTTGAGCCAGGGCGATGCGTTCGACGATCGACAGCTGATCGATCCCCAAATCTCGCAGTCGCGTGGACACTGCTGTATCCTCCGGCTGAACGGGCTCGCTGCCCATCCACATTAACAGTTCTCCCAGGATCGAACAACCAGCATGGGCCAGCGGCTTTTTCCAAATTCCACAGGGAATCCCATTGCTTGGCCGGGAAGCGCTACCTACAATCTTCCGTAGCTTGGTGAGTATCTTATCCAGAGTGGCTGAGGGAATGGGCCCTGTGAAGCCACAGCAACCGGTTCGAGCGACCACATGGCCGCACGAACGCTGGTGCTAACTCCCCCCGGTTCCGGCCGGGAGAGATAAGATCGTGTGTTGCACACGCCTCTTCTCTCATTCCGGAAGAGGCGTTTTCGCGCGCCCCTTCCGGTCCTGCCTCTGGACGATACCCCACCCGAACTATTGCCAATCGCCATCTAACCACGAGGCATCCGTGAGCGATTCGTTTGTGCGCGGCCTGAAGTGTCGGATTTGCGGCAAGGCGTACCCCAAGGAGCCGCTGAACTTCTGCACGGACGATTTCGGCCCCCTGGAAGTGGATTACGACTACGCGGCGATCCGCGAGGCGCTGAGCCGCGAAAAGATCGAGCTGCGCAACTTCAACATGTGGCGCTACCGCGAACTGCTGCCCATCGACGGCGAGCCGACCGTCGGCGCGCAGGTCGGCGGCACGCCGCTGGTGCCGGCGAATCGTCTGGCGCGGGAACTGGGCGTCCAGCAGCTCTGGCTCAAGAACGATGCGGTCAACTTCCCGACCCTGTCCTTCAAGGACCGCGTGGTTTCCGTCGCGTTGAGCAAGGCGCGCGAGTTCGGTTTCACCACGGTGGGCTGCGCGTCCACGGGCAACCTGGCCAACAGCGTCGCCGCCAATGCCGCCGCCGCTGGGCTGAACAGCTACATCTTCGTGCCGGCCGACCTGGAACGAGCGAAAATCCTCAACACCAGCGTGTACGGGGCCAAGGTCATTGGCGTTCATGGCACCTACGACCAGGTGAACCGCCTCTGCACGCAGGTGGCATTCAAGTACGGCTGGGGCTTCGTGAACATCAACCTGCGGCCGTTCTACGCCGAAGGCTCGAAGAGCATGGGCTTCGAGATCGCCGAGCAGCTGGGCTGGCGGACGCCGCAGCACGTCGTCTGCCCGATGGCCGGCGGCAGCCTGATCTGCAAGATTCCGAAGGCGTTCGACGAGCTGCACAAGGTCGGTCTGCTGAAAAACGACCCGAAGGGCAGCGTGAAGTTCTATGGCGCACAGCCGGCCGGTTGCAGCCCGATCTCCACGGCGGTCAAGAACGGCTGGGAGACGCATCGCCCGGTGCGCAAGCCGAACACGATCGCGAAATCGCTGGCCATCGGCGACCCGGCCGACGGCTTCTTCGCCTGCAAGCTGATCCGCGAGTCGGGCGGCTGGGCCGAGGACGTGACCGACGCCGAAATCGCCGACGCGATGGCCCTGCTGGGCCGCACCGAGGGCATCTTCGCCGAAACGGCCGGAGGCGTGACGCTCGCGGTGACGCGAAAACTGCTGGAACAAGGTAGAATACCGAAGGACGAGGAGATCGTGATTTGCATCACCGGCAACGGCCTGAAGACCCAGGACGCCGTCGCCGAGGTGCTGGAGCAGCCGGCGGTCATCAACCCGTCGCTCGAAGAGTTCGAGCCGCTGGTCGAAGGTGCCCGCGAACCGGCGCTCGTGTGAGGGTTTAGCCGCGAGCCGCAGGCGAGCGCTCGGCCCGCAGGAGGCTTCCCATGTTCCGCAACGCCGTGATCGTGTCGCTGGTGTTGTTGACGCCGGGGCTGGCAGCGGCCATCCCGCTGCCGGAGGAAGCCTTCATTCGTCCGGTCATGAGCCTGGAAGGCACGACCTGGGCGGGCGACGGCGCGGTAGCCCCGACGGTCTACTTCTTCGAGAAGGAAGGCGTGCTGAGCTACAGCTACAACGGCAACCACTACCGCAACGGCACCTGGAAGCAGGATGGTTCGGCCTTGTACTTCGAGTGCAACAACAAGTTCTACGAGTTCAAGGGCCAGGTCGCCGGCGAGGAGATCACCGGCAACTCGTGGAACGTCAACGGCGGTAAGTGGACACTGCGGATCAAGCTGCAAACGGGCGGCATGAAGTAGGCATCGTCATCGATTAGCCGCGAGCCGGAGGCGAGCGCTGGTAGACGCTCGCTTCCGGCTCGTTGTTCCAGGCAGATCAGAAGGGAGTCCACATGACAGTGCGCATCCAGATACCGACGCCCATGCGGCAACACACCGAGGGCCAGGCCACCGTCGAAGCCAGCGGCGGCAGCGTGCAGGCCGTGCTCGAAGACCTGGCGAAGAAGTATCCCGGCATCTCGCAGCGCATCTTCGAGAACGGCCAGGTGCGCCGCTTTGTCAACCTCTACCTCAACGATGAGGACGTGCGCTACCTCGACAACCTCAATACGCCCGTCAAGGACGGCGACGAACTGTCGATCATCCCCGCCGTCGCGGGCGGCTAGAACGCCACCGCCTTTTTGTAGGGTCCGCTGTGCGGACCGCGCCCCGAAATCCGTGGAGTCGAACCGTGGTCCGCACAGCGGACCCTACTCGTTGGTCCGCGAAACCATGTCGAACGACGACCTTTCCGAAGTCCCCGAAGGCGCCGCGGTGCTGCCGTTGATCCCGGCGGAGCTGGGCATCGACCCGCTGCTGCTGGCGGTGCTGCATGCCGTCGTCTTCTTCGACGGCTCCGAGGACGACATGATCGACCCGGACGCGGCGGTCGAAGCGCTGGAGTACCTCGCCACCTACCTGCAACGGCTGGGCGGCCCGCGCTTGAAGAAGGTGCAGGAAGACCTGATCGTGCTGGCTGGCTACGCCAAGGAGCAGGGCTGGGGCAAGGACCAGGTAAAATTCTTCGAGGACTTCCTGGCGGAATTCGGCACCGAGAGCAAGAAGAAGAAGAGGTGATGTGCCATGTCCACCGCAGCCGTGGCGGCACTGCCGAAGAGCGCGCCAGCGCCGCTACCGATTTCAACGCCGCCGCGCGAACTCTATCGCTTCACGGTTGCCAAGTATCTGGACCTGGTCGCCGCGGGTGTGCTGGGACCGGACGACCATGTCGAACTGCTGGAAGGATGGCTCGTCCAAAAAATGTCGCGCAACCCGCCCCATGACGGCACGCTGAACCTGATCATCCCGCTGTTGCTCAGCCTGCTGCCGCTCGATTACGTGCTGCGCAATCAATCCGCGCTGGTGCTGGCACGCAGCGTTCCAGAACCGGACCTGGCCATGGTGCGCGGCCCCGGCACGCTCTATCTGAAGCGTCATCCCCGGCCTGCTGATGTCGGCTTACTGATCGAGGTCGCCGATTCGTCACGGTTGCTGGACCGCCGCGAGAAAGGCAAGCTGTACGCGGAAGCTCGCATCCCGGAGTTCTGGCTGATCAACCTCGTGGAGACGCAAGTGGAGGTCTACACGCAGCCCAAGGGCGGGAAGTCGCCGGCCTACAAGCAACGGCAGGACTACCAAGCGGGACAAGAAGTGCCGTTGATTCTGAACGGCCAGGAAGTCGGCCGGCTGGCAGTCAGCTCGTTATGCCCGGTCAAGGCTTGAGTTCATTCCCTGGAAGGTGAGAGGCCATCGTGGATAGCTCCCTCGAACGCTACAGCCGGCAGATGCGCTTTTACGGCATGGGCGAGGCTGGCCAGAAGAAACTGCTCGACAGCCATGTAACCCTGTGCGGCTGCGGCGCGCTCGGCACCGTGCTGGCCAACTCCCTGGTCCGCGCCGGCGTTGGCCACGTGCGCGTCGTGGACCGGGATTTCATCGAACCGTCGAACTTGCAGCGCCAGGTGCTGTTCGACGAGCAAGACATCACGCAGAACTTGCCCAAGGCCGAGGCCGCCGCGCGCAAACTGGGCATCATCAATTCGTCGGTCCACGTCGAACCGGTGGTCGCCGACATCGACCGGACGAACATTCTCGAACTGTGCCGCGACGCCGACCTGATCCTCGACGGCACGGACAATTTCGAGATTCGCTACCTCATCAACGACGTGGCGGTGAAGCTGAACAAGCCCTGGGTTTACGGCGGCAGCATCGGCAGCCACGGCCAGACCATGACCATCCTGCCCGGCGAAACGCCCTGCCTGCGTTGCGTCTTTGAGGCAGCGCCCGCGCCCGGCGAAGCGGGCACCTGCGAGACGGCCGGCGTGCTGTCGCCGACGGTCAGCATCATCGCCAGCTATCAGGCCGTGGAGGCGCTCAAAATTCTCAGCGGCCATCGCGAGCAGATCAACCGCGACCTGATCTACGTGGACATCTGGGAGAACATCCAGAAGCGCATCAAGATCGCGAAGCTCAAGGACACCGTCGATTGCCCCTGCTGCAAGCACCGTAAGTTCGAGTGGCTCGAAGGCGAGCAAGGCACGCAGACCACGAGCCTCTGCGGCCGAAACGCCGTGCAGGTGGCCCACCGCCGTTCGGACAAACTGAACTTCGAGGACCTGGCGCGCCACCTGGAAACGCTCGGCGAGGTGAGCTACAACCGCTTCCTGCTGAAGTTCAACGTGGACGGCCACGAGTTCACGGTCTTCCCCGACGGCCGGGCCATTATCAAGGGCACCAGCGACCTCGACAAGGCGCGGACGCTCTACGCCAAGTACGTGGGGCATTGAGACGGTTCCGCGGCGGCGGTAAGCTGAAAGGTATACGGAGGGACCGGTCATGACTCACATCACGTTGGCCGAAGAGCAGGTTCGCATTGTCGAGCAGGCGAAAGAAACCATTCAAGTCCGGGACGGCCAGGGCAAGGTGCTGGGGTGTATCGAACCGAGTGACTTTACGCCCGAGGAGATTGCGGAAGCCAGGCGCAGCCTGAACTCGGCCGAACCGCGCTACACAACCTCTCAGGTATTGGAACACCTGCGCTCGCTGGGGCCGCGTTGCTAGTCTGGAACAGAACGGGAGGAAAATCCGATGCCGCACATCACTCTAACCGAAGAACAAGCCAGCGTTATTGCACAGTCCGGAGCGGCGGTGGAGATCCGCGATCCCAACGGCAACTGGCTGGGCCGCATCGATCCGCAAGAAGCCGCGCTAGTGGCCGAGGTGTTGCGGCGTCGTGGAGAACCGCGGAAGTGCATTCCAGCAGCGAAAGTGGAAGAGCACCTGCGTGCATTGAGCGCGGAATGGGAGCGCACGGGTGGGTTCGATCGGCAGCACATGCTTGCTTTTCTGGAAAACCTCCGGACCCAAGAAGAGTCATGAGCGCCTACGCAGTCGAGTTGACCCCCGAAGCGGAAAACAACCTGATCGAAATCTGGCTTGACGCCACGGATCGAGTTGAAGTCACGGAGTCGGAAACCGCCATCCATGGTCTGCTGCGCAGCGATCCCATCGGTCAAGGCGTTCCTGTAGCAGAAGGGCTATACAAGATTGTCCGTGGCCCGTTGGTGGCGTTTTATTCCGTGGATGATGCGCAACAGCGCGTGGAAATCGACAGAATTTGGCGCCCCAGTTGATTCCGCCTGCGGTTAGCCGCATGGCCTCCCGACTGGCAGGTGAAGCACCACCGGCCGAGTGATCCTCAAGGGCACCAGCGACCTCGACAAGGCGCGGACCCTGTACGCCAGGTACGTGGGGCATTGAGCCAGGGGTGACTGTTACAATAGTCAGGACGAAGGAGGAACCGGTCATGGTTCAAGTCATCTTGACGGAAGAACAAACTCGCCGGCTCAAGCAATCATGGGAAACCGTGCAACTCTGCGATCCGCAGGGCAGCATCATCTGCACCGTTCAGCCCGAAATGACTCCGGAGTTCATCGCCGAATTGAAGCGGCGCGCCGCCTCGCCCGGCCCGTGGTTTACGGGTGCGCAAGTGCAGGCGCGACTGCGAGCGCTGCAAGAGGAATGGGACCGGACGGGCGGATTTGACCATGCCCACATGCAAACGATTCTGGCGCGGCTCGATGAGGCCGACCCCGGTCATTTCCGAGCGAAGGATCAGGCCGGATGAAATACACGGTTGATTGGGAACCCGGCGCCGTCGCGGCGCTGGCGGCGATCTGGTTGCAAGCCGCCAATCGACAAGCTGTCACGGCTGCTCAGGACGAAATCGACCGTTTGCTTGCCGCCGACCCACAGGGAAACGGCACGGCCATCGTTGAAGGACTATATGCCATTGACGCTTATCCCTTGCGGGCACAATTCAAAGTGTCCGATGCGCAGCCAACAGTCCGTGTCGTTGCCGTCGCGTGGTTGATTTAGGGTGTCCGCGCTATTTTGCCGCAAGGAAATGAGTCCGTGATCTACCTCGACAACGCCGCCACCAGTTTTCCCAAGCCCGAGTGCGTCTACCAGGCGCTGGACCGCTTTGCCCGGCACGACCTGGCCAACCCCGGCCGCGCTGGGCACCGGATGGCGCTGGCGGCCGAGCGCGCGCTCGACGACGGCCGGCATCGGCTCAATCAGTTCTTCCACGGCGAAGGACCAGAACGCTTTGTCTTCACGCTGAACTGCACCGATGCCCTCAACATGGCGTTCAAAGGCGTGCTGCGGCCAGGCGACCATGTCATCACCAGCGACCTGGAGCACAACAGCATCAGTCGGCCGTTGCGCCAGATGGAACTTGACGGCAAGATCACGCTCACTCGTTTACAGGCCGACGGCGGCGGCACGCTGCATCCCGACGACGTGGCGCAAGCCATCACGGCGAAGACCCGGCTGGTGGCATTGACACATGCCAGCAACGTGGTCGGCACGGTGCAGCCCGTCGCCGAGATCGGCAAGCTGGTCCGCGAGCGCGACCTGCTATTCCTCGTGGATGCCGCGCAAACGGCGGGCGTCATTCCCATCGACGTGCAGGCCATGCACATCGATCTGCTGGCGTTTCCGGGGCACAAGTCGTTACTGGGACCGACGGGCACCGGGGCACTCTATGTTGGCTCGCGTGCCAAGGTCGGCGTCTGGCGCGAGGGCGGCACCGGCGGCGATTCGTCCAGCGAGACGCAGCCGAAGGAGTTTCCCTACTTCCTCGAAGGCGGCACCCCGAACGTGCTCGGCGTCGCCGGGCTGGCGGCGGGCATCCAGTACGTCGAGCAGCAGGGATCGGAAAAGATTCGCCGGCACGAAGTCGAGTTGACCGCACGCCTCTGGAAGCGACTCGACGAGATTGGCGGCTTCCAGGTCTTCGGCCATCGCGATATGGACCGCCGGGTCGGCACACTCAGCTTCCGCAGTGAAGCGCTGCCCGCCGCCGAACTGGGTGGTATTCTCGACCAGGCGTTCGACATCGCCATCCGACCTGGCTTGCACTGCGCGCCGTACATTCATCGCTCGCTGGGCACGTTTCCCGAAGGCGCGGTGCGCGTCAGTCCGGGGGCGTTCAGCACCGAGGCGGACATCGATCAACTGGCGGCGGCGTTGGCGGAGATTGTGGGGTAGAATGAAGGCAGCCCCTGGAGGTCTGGCCGATGAGCGCGAAGGTGAAAGACGCCGCCTGGGTTGACTCAAACTTGTTCAACGAGAACCGAAGTAAGTTCCCGGCCGACGAGCTGCTGTGCCTTGTCGGGCAATGGGCGGCCTGGAACCTCGACGGTACCGCTCTTCTGGCGCACGCGGAGGATTTGGTCGAACTGGATCGAAAGCTGAAGCAGTTGGGCATCGATCCTGCCCAGGTCGTGCATGAGTGCCTTCCGCCAGAATTGCAACTTGGCGGCTTGCTTGACTGTTCGCCTTGTGAGGCTGCACTATGCCTACCGCCTGATCCAACCAACCACACTTGAACTAGCGGCCTGCGACTGTTCTTCCGCACTGGGCCACTGCTCGCATACAACGATCTTCGGCCGGGGCACGTCATTCAGCGCGGTAAGTTGGTCTGCATCGCACACGATGAAGTCCATCCCCGATAACTCGTTCTCACGCGCCGGTTTCTTCAGGTAACTGCCGAAGAACGCGCCCGTGGGCGGTTGGGCCGGGCCCAGCCAGCCGAGGGCGCTGGGGTGGCATCGCAACGATGCCGGGCAGCCGAAGGAGTCAATGGAGTCTTGAAGTTGCCCGATGACCAGAAAGCCAAGGCGATCCGCGATAGCCCACGTCTCGGCATTCTCGGCGACGGCCGGCGTCAACAGCAGATTGCAACCGTCCTGGCGCAGCCGCAATCCTTCTTCGGCAGTCAGACGCTCCCGTTGCACGCCTTGCAGCCGCAGCGGGCGGCCATTCAGGCGCAGCCCTTGCTGGCGAAGTTGCAGGGTGCGCAGGCCCAACGTCAGCGGCGCTTCAAACCAGCGTTGGCCGCGCAGGCGCACTGCGACGTGGCCCTGATAGACGAACGGCGTCGCCGGCTCCCAAAAACACGGTTCCGGAATGAGCAGTCGGCCGGTCAGGCGCGTGGGTTGTTCCGGTAGCCGGGGCAGGGGTTTCAGGGGGTAGGCGACCTCCACGGTGCTGGCGTAATGGCTGCGTGGTCCGACGAAGCGGCCGGATGCTTCCTGATCCGCCAGCAAGTCCTGGGAAACCAGCGTGACGCGCACGTCGGCTTCCGTCGGCGTCAGCGCCTGGAGGCGGACCTCTGCGACCCAACAATGCGCCATGAAGCCTTCCCATCCGATGCCGTCAGACGATCAGCATCGCGTCGCCGTAGCTGTAGAAACGGTAGCGTTCCGCAATGGCTGTCCTATAGGCTTCCCGCAGCAAATCAACGCCCGCGAACGCGCCGACCAGCAGCAGCAGCGTCGAACGCGGCAGGTGGAAGTTGGTGAGCAACGCATCCACGACTTTGAATTCATAGGGCGGGTAGATGAACAGGTCGGTGTCGCCGGACCAGGGATGCAGGTCGGGGGCGGCACGCGCGGCGGTTTCGAGGACGCGCACCGTCGTCGTGCCGACCGCGACGACCTTGCCGCCGCGCTGCCGGCAAGCGGTGATGGCCGCGACGGTCTCGGCGGGCAGTTCGCCCCATTCCTGGTGCATGCGGTGCTGACGAAAGTCCTCCACCTGGATCGGCTGGAAAGTGCCGATGCCGACGTGCAGCGTGACGCGGGCGCTGGTGATGCCTCGTTCCGCCAAACGGTCCAGCAACGCGGGTGTGAAGTGCAAGCCAGCCGTGGGAGCGGCCACCGCGCCGGGCTTGGCCGCGAACACGGTTTGGTAGCGTTCCGCGTCGGCGGCAGTCAACAGAGGGCTAACGCCCTCCGCTCGCCGCCGCTGGATGTAGGGCGGCAACGGCACCTGGCCGTGCGTTTGCAGCAGTTCGTGGGCGGGCTGCGAGGCGTTCGGTCGGGCCAGCCAGCCGCCGGTTGGTGTGCGTTGCACCAGTTCCAGTGCGAGCGGTCCCGGCTCAATCGCAATGCGCTCGCCCTCGGTCAGCTTGCCGCGCGTCTGACAGAGCAATTCCCAGAGTCCGTCGGGCTGCACCCGAAGAAACAGACCTTCCCACTTCCCGCCAGTGCGGGCGCGCTGGCCGAGCAGGCGGGCGGGCACCACGCGCGTGTCGTTGAGGATTAGCACGTCGCCAGGTTGCAGCAGTTCAGGCAGGTCGGCGATGCTGCGATGCACCAGAGAGGCGTCGGCGCGATGGGCGACCAGCAACCGGGCGCGGTCGCGCTCAGCGGCGGGTTCCTGGGCGATCAGTTCGTCCGGCAGGTCGTAATCGAGAAAGACGGCAGACATGATAAAAATAGCCCGAAGCGCCAGCGGGAACTTCCAACGCTCGCGCTTCGGGCCGATGCCAAGCCGCAAGCGGCACGGCTCATTTCAGGGCCTGAATCCAGTCCTCAAAACCCTTCTTGTAGTGCTCCACCGTGGCGGCGGGGCCGACCAGCCGGAACTGATAGGGGTCGTCCTTGCCTTCGTAGTGGATGTTCAGCATCCGGTAGCCCGGCTTCAGTTCTTCCTTCGACTTCGGATCGAACGGCGCTTCCTTGAACTTGTAAGTACCGCTCACGTCCAGGTAGGCCGCCTTCTCCTTGCCGATCTTGATTTCCGCGACCTTCGAGACTTCGTCGATGGTCTTGCCCTGCGGCGGGACGAACATGGCCTTCCAGCGCGCGATGTTCTGCTCGGCGGAACCGCCCAGCCCCTTGAAGACGACGAGTTCGGCATCGACCTTGTCGTCCTTCACCTTCGGCAGCTTGAACTGGACGAAGCGCATGCGATTGGCGGGCTTCTCGTCCTTCCATTCCGCCGGCACGGCCGCCTTCAGGCCGTCGATCGTGACCACTTCGCCCTTCTTGTCCTGGGCGCTCAGATTCGGCAGCGCGCCCGAGAAGGCGGCCAGGCCAAAGGCCAGCAGCACCAGGTGCCAGGTTCGTTTCATCGGCAGTTTCTCCTTGTGAGTAAACCTTCGCTACGGAGCGCAACTAATATCGCGCGTGCGGGGGCCGGTGTCTACTGTCTTCTGTGCGAAACCGCGCGGTGCGGGGAGCGCGCGCCCGTGGCGCGCGGCCAAACGGTGGGGTACAGCGTTTCGTAGATGGATACAGCACCGGGTGCCACGATCCGCACAGCGGACCCTACAACAATTCTGTAGGGTCCGCTGTGCGGATCGTGGCACCCGGTCGCAAAATGATCTAATCGAGCGCGTCCAGCATCCCTTGCATTTCGTGGGCGGCGTGGTCGTTGCCCTGGCGGCGCGCCTGGTCGATGCCTTGCCGCCAGGCGTCGCGCGCCTCCGCTTCGCGGCCCAGGCGCGCCAGCGTCTGCCCCAGTTGCTGCCAGCCGGGCACGTAGTCCGGATTGCGTTCGAGCAACGTCTGGAAGCAGACGATCGCGCCGGCGTCGTCGCCGGCGCTGACGTGGTCCATCGCCAGGCCATAGCCCAGAAAGGCGTCGTTCGGGTCTTCCGCCAGCATGGCTTCGAGCTGTTCCCGACGCGATTTGGCCATGATCTCCACTCCCATTCCGAGCGCAGCGAACCGCGTACAGTATTGACTTGCCCGTGAATAATGTAGCCGCGGACGGCGATTTGGCCGGGACGCCCCAGGCAATTCCCGCCCAGCCGGCGCATCCGTTACCGTCCGTTGTTCCGCGCCGGCTCGCATCTTTGCTAGGCCCGGCGCTTCCCTTCCCCGGAACCCTGTGAATATGGCGAACCTGGCGAACGCCTCTCCAGCCTCGAATTCCCGCTGGTCGAAATCTACTGGCGACAACCGGCGACCGTCCAATCCGTGTGGCGTTCGGGCCGCGACGCAGCTGTGGGGCTGCTGCTGGCCGCTGGCCCGCGCCCGGTCCTCTGGGGACATCATGAGCCTGCACCTCCATCAGACATCACCTGTCCGCAAGACATCCGGAAGTCCTGGCCGCGCCGCGCGGGCCGGTGGGGCGGCGCTGGCCGTCCTGCTGGCGAGCCTGGCGACTGCCCAGGCCGCCACCCCGGTGGCGCCCGCGCCGGTCCTGACCAACCCGCGGCGCACGCCGCTCGTCGAGCTGGTCGAGCGCGTCAGAGGCTGCGTCGTCAACATCCACAGCGAACGCACCGTGCAGGGCCCGACCGCCGAGGACCTGTTCGCGATGACGCCGTCACAGAACCGCGTCAACGGCATGGGCACCGGCATCGTCATCGACCCGCGCGGCTACATCCTCACGAACCAGCACGTCGTCGAGGATGTGAACGTGATCCGCGTCCGCCTCGCCGACCGCACGGGCTACAGCGCCCGCGTGCTGGCCCGCGATCCCGAATCCGACCTGGCCCTGCTCAAGATCGAGCCGGCCAAGCCGCTGCCGGTCGTGCCCTTCGGCACGTCCGCGGACCTGATGGTGGGTGAATCCGTCGCCGCCATCGGCAACGCCTACGGCTACGAACACACCGTCACGCGGGGTATCGTCAGCGCGATCAACCGCGACGTGACGCTCAACAAGGACGTCTCGTACAAGGCGCTGATCCAGACCGACGCCAGCATCAATCCCGGCAATTCCGGCGGCCCGCTGCTCAACATCAACGGTGAACTGATCGGCGTGAACGTGGCCATCCGCGCGGGTGCCCAGGGCATCGGCTTCGCGATTCCCGTGGACACCACGCTGCGGGTCGCGGCCGACATGATGAGCATCCGCAAGCGCACCGGC
>JAEUIF010001004.1 GCA_016795185.1 Planctomycetia bacterium
GTGGAGATGATGACGATTTCCGGCTTCTCTTTTTCCAGCAACTCCCGATAGTCGCGGTGCTGCTTCGGCTCATCGCCGGTCATGTCCTTGATCTCATCGGCGCTGATTTCGAGCGCCTTCGGGTCCACGTCGCACAGGCCGACGACCTTGCATTGCCCGGCGGCCACGGCCTCGCGCAACAGGTTCATGCCCCACCAGCCGGTGCCGATCAGCGCGGTGCGGTACTTGCGGTTCGCCTGGCCGAGAATTATCGAAGGAGCCGCGAACGAGATCAGCCCCGTACCGGCAGTTCCCAGGAACGAGCGTCGAGACTGTCGCATGGATAATTTCCTTGTTGCCGTTCACCCAGCGGATCGGCGCGCACGCCGACCGCTTAATATCTGGTCCAGACTACACGAACCGCACAGCCAAGTGCTTCTTCCAGCTTGGTCACGAGCTGCGGGTCAAGCTCGCTGATGTTCGGGTCCACGGCTTCCAGTGTGAACCGCGCGAAGCCGGCTGGCCATGTGTACCTGAGTTCATTCAAGCTGGTGTTCTTCTTGCAACATGGTGACTTCGCATTCAAGTTGGTAAATTGCGTTTGATAAGCTCGGTCCATCGCCTCAGCCCACCATTCATCGGACAGCTTTCGTTTGCAGTATGGACAATGGACGCTTTCCGTGTAGCTGCCAGCATCGACGAAAATTACCTTGTCCTCGACCCTGATGGAAACCTTGGTCCCCGCCGGCAGAGAAGCGGCCACGAGACGTTTTGCTCGTTTCTGTGCTTCAATAGTCGGAACAAACGTGGCTTCGCGCGGAATCAGACGCAAGAGTGTTGTGGACATTACGGGCGTCTCCGATCCGACCATTGCTTAGCGGCTTCTACCGCTTGGCCCGCACATCCACACAGATCACATCGCCCGCCGCGTTCCGGCAGTAGATGCGGCCGTTGGCCAGCACGGGCACCGTCCAGCACTTGCCTTCCAGCACCTTGGCCCGCGCGGTCGGGGCAAACTTCTCCGGCGTGGCAGGGGCGACCAGCAGTTCGCCCTGGTCGCTGAGCACGATCAGCCTGCCGGCGGCGATCATCAACGAGCCCATGCCGACGCCCTCGTGCGACCACTTCGCCTCGCCCGTCTTCAGCTCCACGCATTTCAGGAACGACTTCGTGGTCGTGTCGCCGTCGATGCCGTAGAGGAAGCCGTCGAGCAGCACGCAGGAATTGAACTGGTTGCGCATGGCGCGCGTCCGCCAAACTTCTTTCGGCTCGTCCCCGTCGATCCGAAACAGCCCGCCGCCCTTGCCATAGCCGGAGGAAATGAACATGGTGTCGCCGGTGAGGATCGGCTCGGCCGCGTTCAGGCCGAAGCGCGTCAGCCAGCGCACGTTCCAGGCTGGCTTGCCCGTTTTCAGATCGACGCTGGTGTAGCCATCGTCGGCGCTGAAGATTGCCAGCGTGTCCGTGCCGCGCTGATACAGCACGGGCGATGAATAGCCGGCATCCTTGTCGCCGGAGGCCCAGAGCAGCTTGCCCGTGCGCTTGTCGAGCGCGACGCCTGCCTCGCCGATGTTGAGCAATAACTGGTTTTCGTGGATCACCGGGGAACTGGCATAGCCCCAGCCCGGAATGCGAATGCTCGTTTCCTTGTGAACGTTTTTCGACCAGGCAACCTTGCCGCTGGCCGCATCGAAGCAAAATAGATCGCCCCAGCGGCTGAGCGTGTACACGCGGTCGCCGTCCACCGTGGGCGTGGAGGTCGGCCCGCCCTCGAACAGCTTGTCTTCGAGTGGCGCTTCGTAGCGGTGCGCCCAGACCTGCTTGCCGCTCTCGGCATCGAAACACCAGACGGTGTCGTGGTTATCGCGATTGCCCAGCGTATAGACCTTGCCGCCCGCGACGGCCAGCGACGAGAAGCCCGTACCCACGGACGCCTTCCAAAGCACGGGCGGCCCATCCTTCGGCCACTGGTCGAGCCAGCCGGTTTCCGGCGAAATGCCGGTGCGCTGCGGCCCGCGCCAGCAGGGCCAGTCGGCGGCGCGCACTGCCGAAGCCACCAGAACGATCAGGATCGATAGGCAACACGCACGTTTCATGGAGAATGCTCGGCAGGCCAGGACGCGGGTGCGGTCAGGCACCGCGATTGTATCAGCGCCGCCTGAAGAATCCATTATCTGGAAACACCAGGCACGGCATACAATGGCAGGCCAACTTGCCTTCCTCTCCAGGGAGATTTCCCATGCTGTCCCTGCGTGCCGTCCTTTGCTGCTCGCTGGTTGTCCTGGCCGCCTCGCCTGTTTCCGCCCAGGAGGCCGCGCCGAAACCGGGCGACGCGCTGATTGAAAAGTACCTGGCCCAGGAAACGGCCCGGCTGAGCCAGAAGGTATTGGACGGCGCGCAGACCTTGGAGGAGTGGCGGGAGCGCCGGCCGCGCTTGCAGCAGGAGTATTTCGAGATGCTCGGCCTCTGGCCGCTGCCCGAGAAAACTCCGCTGCACGCGAAAGTCACTCGCACGCTGGAGCGCGACGACTTCGTCGTCGAGATGCTGCACTACCAGAGCAAGCCCGGACTGTACGTCACGGGCAACCTCTATCGGCCGAAGAATAACGACAAGAAACTACCCGCCGTGCTCTACGTCTGCGGACATGCGGGCCGGGGCCGCAACGGCAGCAAGGCCGCCTTTCAGGACCACGGCGTCTGGTTCGCGAAGAACGGCTATGTCTGCCTGATCGTCGATACGCTGCAACTCGGCGAAATCTGGGGCGTGCATCACGGCACCTACGGCCGGCCGTTCACGCATCTGAAGTCCTACGGGCTGAACGAGCCGAACCGCCTGGAAAACCGCTGGTGGTGGCAGACCGCGGGCTACACGCCGGCCGGCGTCGAATGCTGGAACGGTGTGCGCGGCATCGACTATCTGGTCAGCCGGCCGGACGTGGATGCCGACAAGATCGCGGTGACGGGCATCTCCGGCGGCGGCGCGGCCACGTTCTGGATCGCGGCGGCCGACGAGCGCGTCAAGTGCGCGGTGCCGGTCAGCGGCATGAGCGACCTGGAAAGCTACGTCACCAACAAGATCATCAACGGCCATTGCGACTGCATGATGCTGATTAACACCTATCAATGGGAATGGACCACCATCGCCGCGCTGGTCGCGCCCCGGCCGCTGCTATTCGCGAACTCCGACATGGA
>JAEUIF010001023.1 GCA_016795185.1 Planctomycetia bacterium
CCCTGGCCGCATCCGCCCGATTACAACGAGGCCATTCAAAATCCGCAGCACTGCTTCAAGGACCCCGATCTGCGTCAGGGGCAGCCGGCGGTCAACGCCCTCGGTCTGCCCTGGCCGCGCTCCGGCAACAGCGCCGATGTCTACAAGCTCGTCGGCCCGGACGGCAAAACCTGGGCCGTCAAGTGCTTCACGCGCGAGGTCAGCGGCCTGCACGCGCGCTATCAGGCGGTCAGCGACTACTTGCAGCACGGCAAGCAGCCCTTCATGGTCCGCTTCCAGTACCTGGACGAAGGCATCCGCATTCAGGGCCAGTGGTATCCGGTCGTCAAGATGCGCTGGGTCGAAGGCTTCAATCTCAATGACCTCATCAAGGACTATCTCGACAAGCCCCTGATCCTGGAGCGACTGGCCGGCATCTGGCTGCGGCTGGCCGAGGAAATGCGCGCCGCGCGGATCGTCCACGGCGACTTGCAGCACGGCAACGTCCTGCTGGTGCCGCGCGAGGAAGGCGGTAAGATGCGCCTGCGGCTGATCGACTACGACGGTCTGGTGGTGCCTTCGCTGGCGACGTTGCCGTCGGGTGAACTGGGCCATCCCAACTACCAGCATCCCGACCGACTGCGCGACGGCATCGCCGGGCCCGAGGTGGACCGCTTCGCCCATCTGGTCATTTACACGGCGCTGCGCAGCCTGGCGCGCGGCGGCAAGCCCCTGTGGGACCGGTACGACAACGGCGACAACCTGCTCTTCCGCGAACGGGATTTCGCCGAACCGGGGAAATCAGCGCTGTTCACCGAACTGACGGCGATGAACGATCCGGTGGTCAGCCCGCTGGCCGGCCATCTGCTGCTTGCCTGCCAGGAACCGCTGGACCAGGCACCGTTGCTGCAAGGACTGCTGGCCGAAGGCGGTTCGCTGCTGCCGTTGACAAGCGAACAGCGCGAGCGTGTCGCGGCCGTGCTGGCGGGCGGTGGCAGCGCTGTGCCCAACGGGGGCTTCACGCTCGTGGACGCCCGAGAAACCGACGATGAAATCGACAACGAAGAGCTGCCGTCCTGGAAGGAGATCGCCGTCGGCCTGGCCGAACGAGCCGGGGAGTGGTTGCAACAAACCGGAGGCCAGCTGCGCCGGTTGGGGACGACGCCCGTCGAGGAGTTGATCGGCTGGAACGCGCGCCGGCGACAAGCAATGTGGGGCGCGGTTGGCGGACTGGCGGCGCTCGTGACTCTGACGGTCGTGGCCTTGTTTCTGTCGCGTTCCTGGGGCTCGGCATCGGCCGATCCGGAGCGTCCGCCGTCCGTCACACATGCCTTGCCGCGGCTTGCGGGCAGCGACCGCACGACCGTCCAGATCGGCGACAACGTCCTCAAGGTCGCCGTGGACCGGCGCGGCCAGGAGGGGCCGTTGCGCCTCGAATTCACTGGCCTGCCCGATGGTATGTCCTGCGATGCCATCGGCCTGAACGACAACCAGGAAGCGGCCTTGCTGGACTTGCACGTGCGCGCCAGCACGCCGCCCGGAGAATATGTGGGCGCGCTGCAATTGTTCGCCGGCCAGCGGTTGGTGGACCGCCTGCCCTACCAGCTGACCGTGGAGGAGCCGACGCTCGCCGGATTGACCTACGGCCCGGATGAAGTGCTGTGCCTGGCCGGCGAAAAGCAAACGGTGCGCGTGACCATCGAGCGCCGGCGGTATCTCGGTCCTGTCGAGTTGGTGGTCGCCGACCTGCCGGCCGGCATGCGCTGCGAGCCGGCGGTCATTCCCGCCGAGCAGCAGATGGCGGAACTGGTCTTCACCGCAGCGCCTGACGCCCAATCCGTGGCCGAGAAGGTCCGGCTGGCGGCGCGCGTCGGCACGCGCGAAGTCTGGAGCTGGAAGATGAGCGTGGCAGTGGCGCGGCCGATGGGCTTACGCATCCTGCCAGTGCCGGCCGTCACCTTGCGGGCAGGCGAATCACAGCCGGTGAAGGTCAATGTGGAACGTCAGGGTTACACCGGCGAGCTCACCGTGAAGCTCGCGGGGCTGCCGCCGGGCGTCACGGCGAAGCCCGTCACGCTGA
Source organism: Planctomycetia bacterium (assembly GCA_016795185.1). Taxonomy (GTDB): domain Bacteria; phylum Planctomycetota; class Planctomycetia; order Gemmatales; family Gemmataceae; genus JAGVLI01. The sequence goes on from JAEUIF010001023.1 coordinate 2,060, forward strand.
CGGAGCGCGAGGCCCTGGCCGAGTTCCTGCTCGAAGCCGATGCCTTCGCCAACACGGTCGAACTGGCCATCGCGGCCGAGCTGTACATCGGCAAGACCCGGATCGAAGACCAGCCCTTCGCCCTGACCGTGCAGGGGCCGACGCGCAAGCAATGGCCGACCGAGAACGTCCGCTTCGCCAGCGCCGACGGTGTGCAACTCTGGGCCACCTGGCGACGCAGCGAAAAGGGCAAGGACGCGCCCTGCGTGCTGCTATTGCCCAACATCGGCGGGCATCGCCGCCAGGAAGGCTGGGAGAAGCTCGCTCAGAAGCTGCAAGCGAAGGGCTACGCGGTGCTGAGCCTCGACTATCGCGGCCACGGCGACAGCACGACCGTGAACGCCGGCTTCTGGCAGGAACCGGGCAACAAGGGCCAGATCCGGGGCAGTAATCCGAACCCCTTCGACCTGGCCCCGCGTGACACGATCCGCATGGAAGACTTCCTGCCGACATACTACCCCGCGCTGGCCAACGACCTCGCCGCCGCCCGGCTCTATCTGGACTACCTCAACGACGACGGCAAGTGCAATGCGTCGAACCTGATCGTCATCGGCGCGCAGGAAGGCGCGACCCTGGGCGCGATGTGGCTCTACGCCGAAAGCAACCGCTACAGCACCCCCGCGCCGCTCAAGCCGCTGGCCCGGCCGAGCACGTCGCCGGAAAGCACGGGCATCGCGGCGGCCGTCTGGCTCAACATTAGCCCGACGCTCGGCGAGCGCGGCGTGCCGCTGGCCGAATGGCTCCGCCTGACATCGCGCGACCGCAAGATTCCGATGACCTTCGTTCACGGCGGCGACGATGCCGCCGGTGCCGAGCAAGCGAAGCGCTGGGTGCAGGAAATCCAGGCCGATCCGTTCGGCCTGAAGCTGGCCACGATGACCACCGTCGAGAAGACCCGCGCCGCCGGCCAGGGCCTCCTTGACCGCGACCCGAACGCCGACGAGCAAATCGTCGCGTACTGCGAGAAAGCCTTCGAGCTGGCCCCCATTCCCTGGATGCTGCGCGCGCCCGAAAGCAAGGCGTACGTCTGGAGCTTCCCCGCCTCGACCGCCATCATCGCCGCGAAACGCAAGGGCGACAAGCCGCTGCGCCTGCTACCGTTGCCGCAGCTGGGGCTGCGATAGCGGGCAAGCGGCGAATGCCGGTCTGCTGGTAAAGCATCCACCGACTTGGCCTTCCTGCAACGGAGTGCCCATTGGCATGGATTTCCAAGTCATCGGCGACATTGAGGACACGGAGACTTTAGCCGTCGGCAATGCCATTCGAGAGTTACCCCGCTTGCGTCGAATATACGGACCCGGCCGCTGGCGCAAGCGCAAAGGGATGGCAGCGATTCGGTTGCCGGATGGCACCATTCGTCGCGCGGAACTACACTGGTATGAAGCACACGGCATCGGCCGGAAGGAATTGAAGATCAAACGATTTTTGGACGATTGAACATGGCCAAGAAGAACATCTCCAGCGATTTCGTCCTTTGCCTTCGGAACGATGGTTACCCGGCCTCCCTGGAAGTGCGCAAAGTCTACCGCACGTTGCCGGATGCCAGCGCGGCGGCGAACCAGTTCGTGCGTGTGATCGATGAATCGGGGGAAGATTACCTGTATCCAGCTGACTACTTTGTGTCCATCGCGTTGCCGCAAGCAGCAGTCAGCGTGTTTGTCGAAGCATCCTGAACGACCAGGTCCACCGTCCTACCGCTCCGTCATCCCGTCCCAGATCAGCGGCGCATCGCCAACGCTCCGTAGCCGGCGGTTCTGCTCCAGGCTCGAATAAACCCAGCACGGCACGCGCTCGGCTTGCTGCCATTGGGCCGGTTCGATGCGCAAATCGCGCTCGGCCGCCAGTTCGGCGTCGAAGGCGGGGTGCGTGAAGTCCGCCGGCAGCAGGTGGAGCCAGGCCAGCGTGCGGTAATAGCCGCCTTCCTGGAAGCGCCCCGGCACAAACTCTTCCAGTGCTTCGATGTTCGGCATGACCGCGCGCCAGGCGTCCGGTTCGTAGACGAAAATCTCGAACGGCGCGCTCGAACCTGCGCGGAAGTAAAGCTCGATGTCGCGGGCGTAGCAGTGCGGCAAGCATGCGCGGGCGTGATGGGCGACCGGGGCGCGCATCATCAGATGATGGTTGCGAAAGCCCACGCGCAACGTGCCGAAGACCGCGAGCGGAAACGGCAGCGCCCAGCGCTCGGCCGGCGGGGTGTGCTCGAAGACAGC
>JAEUIF010001053.1 GCA_016795185.1 Planctomycetia bacterium
CGCTCCCGCGAACACCAGCGTGGGCACGCTGCTGAAGGTCGCCTTCTCGCGGTGGCGCATCGAACGCTGCTTCGAGGATCAAAAAAGCGAGATTGGGCTCGATCAGTACGAGGGGAGACGCTACCTCGGACTGAAACGACAGCTGGAGCCCGCTGGCGACGGCGCGCCAGTGGTCGGCCCGGCGGTTGGCGGCAGCGACGGCGTCGTGGGTGTCCGTCATGTCAGCGGTCCTCCGTCACCAGGGATTCCAGGCAGCGCATGGCCTCGGTCAGTACCTGCTGCATGTCCTGGCCGTTGACGCCCGCGCCCCGGGCCAGGGCGTCGCGTATCTGCGTCCACGACCAGACCTGTGCCGACAGGGTAGTGTGCACCGACAGGGCGTGCAGCACGGCACGCTGGGCGGTCTTCTCGGACTCGAACGGCCCGCTGACGTGGAGGCGGATGCTGTGGGCCGTGCGCGGCGCGTACGGCTGCGTCGCGCCGGTGTTCGTGCGGATGAGACGATGCGTGATGATGACGTACATGGTGCTCTCCGTGGTGTTGGGGAGTGGGGTGAGCGGGCGAGAGTCCAGGGTGCCGGACTCGCACCGGCTCGGCTGCTGTGCCCTGGGGGCTTCACCCTGCCCTGGGGGCGGACTCCGTCGCCAGCGGCCTTGCCACGGCCGTTCGGGGCAGTGGCGGTCATCCCTAGCTCCCTGCGTCCGGGAGCCCGACTGTCCACCGAAGCGGACAGGGGAAAGGTAGCACAGATGACATAGGATGTCAAGTGTGATAGGTTGACGAATGAGATAGGCTGTCAAGTGCGACAGTTGCGGCGTGGCCTGAACTTCCCTAAGCCGTCTACCACGATTGACATAGTGTGTCAGTCGGGCGTATAATCAACCCATGCAGACACCCACCATGCCGCGCGAAAAAGGATTCTTCGCCGCTCGCTTGAAGGCCCTGCGCCTTGAAGCCCAACTATCCCAACAGAAGTTGGCCGACGAGTCGGGCCTTGCCGTCAACACCATTCGGCAGTTCGAGTATGGCCGCCGGGAACCCGGCTTTGAGACGCTGTGCAAACTCGCGGCGGGGTTGGGCGTTTCGTTGTCCGCGTTCGACCCGCCCGCCGAACCGGAAGAGAAGCCGGCACCCAGGCGACGGCGAAAAGAGTAGGCTGCCTAGCCCACCACCGAAGCGTACAATGACCCCCGACCAGCAACCGCACTGGCCGGGGGTTTTCTCATGGGCTTCATCGACGCGCACTCTCACGTCTGGACCGACGACACTTCCCACTATCCACTGGCAAGCGGCTGGAAGCCCACCGACTTGACGCCGAGGCGGTTCTCGCCCGAAGACCTATTCAAGCACACCAAGCCCGCTGGCGTGAACCGCGTGGTGCTGATCCAGATGAGCTGTTACTACCCCGGTGCCAAGACTAGCGAAAAGGTAGACGGCTTCGATAACCGCTACATGCTTGATATGATCGCGCTGTATCCGGATGTCTTCGTCGGCACGGCCGTCATTGATGTACATGGCGAGGGGCTGGAGAAGCGGATGGCGGAGCTGGGCAAGAAGGGAGTGCGAGCCTTTCGCATTCACCCGCGGTTGAGCAAGCTGCCGGCGGCGAACTGGCTGGAGCCGGCGGGCTATGATGCGATGTTTGCCGCCGGGGCGAAGCATCGCCAGGCCATGAGCTGCCTGATCGATCCGGATGGTTTGCCGGAACTGGAACGCATGTGCCGCAAGCATCCCGAGTCACCGGTCATCATTGACCACCTTTGCCGGATCGGCGCGAACGGCAAGATTGAAGAAAAGGACGTGGATGCACTCTGTGCCATGGCGAAGCACCCGCGCGTGCTGGTCAAGGTCGGCGCGTTTTACGCGCTGGGCAAGAAACAACCGCCTTACGACGACCTCAAGCCGCTGATCCGCCAGGTCGTGCAGGCATTCGG
>JAEUIF010001106.1 GCA_016795185.1 Planctomycetia bacterium
ATAGGTTTCAACAGACGTTTAGCCGCAAGCCGGAGGCGAGCGCTGGGGACCAGCGCTCGCCTGCCGGCTCGCGGCTAAACGTTGGGAGGTGATTACGAAGCCTTCTTGTGCTCCTTCTCGGCCTTCATGCGCAGGTACGCCTGGATGAAGTCGTCCAGCGCGCCGTCGAGGACGTTCTGCACCTGGGCGGTCTCCACGTCCGTGCGCCGGTCCTTGACCAGCGTGTACGGCTCCATGACGTAGTTGCGAATCTGGTTGCCCCAGGCCACCTCGCCCTTCTCGTCGTACTGCTTTTCGACTGCGGCGAGGCGCTTTTGCTCCTCGATCTTGTACAGCTTGGCCTTCAGCATCTTCCAGCACATGTCGGCGTTCTTGTGCTGGCTGCGCTCGCTGCGGCTTTCCGCGACCACGCCCGAAGGGTGGTGAATGAGCCGCACGCCGCTTTCCGTCTTGTTCTGGTGCTGGCCGCCCGGTCCGCCCGAACGGAAGGTCTGCCGTTCGACGTCCTCGGGCTTGATCTCGATGTTGATGCTGCCGTCGATTTCCGGCGTTACATCCACGGCGGCGAAGGACGTTTGTCGACGGGCATTGGAATCGAACGGGCTGATGCGCACCAGGCGATGCACGCCCGCCTCGCTCTGCATGTAGCCGTAGGCATAGTCGCCGACGATCCGCAACGTGGCCGAGCGGATGCCCGCTTCCTCGTTGCGCAGCTCATCCACCAGCTCGGCCTGGAAGCCGTTGCGTTCCGCCCAGCGCGAGTACATGCGCACGAGCATCTGCGCCCAGTCGCAGGCTTCGGTGCCGCCGGTGCCGGCCTGCACGCGCAGGAAGGCGTTGCTGGCGTCCTGCGCGCCGCTGAGCATGGCGCGCAGCTCGAAGTCGTCCAGCTGACGCTCCAGCTTGGCCAGCTCGCCGGTCAGCTCGCCTTCGAGGCTGTCATCCTCGGCGCAGAGTTCCAGCAAGGCTTGCAGGTCGCCGCTGGAGGTCTGCATGTCCTCGAAGGGCTTGAGCAGCCCATTGAGCGGCTTCAACGCCTGAATGACCTGCTGGGCCTTTTCCTGATTGTCCCAGAAGTTCTGTGCTCCCATCTGCTCGGTGAACTTGGCGCGTTGCACCTGCTTGGTGGGGATGTCAAAGAGAGTCTCGCAGCTGGACCAGTCGGGCGAGCACCTCTTCGGTACGGCGGCGGAGATCGATGTTCATGAGAAACCTTTCGCGGTTGGAAGCGAGCGAAGCGGGCGACAGTTCATAACATAGCAAAAACAGGACACCCGCGACAATTCCGGGTTCACCAGACCCGTTTAGCCGCGCGCCGGAGGCGAGCGCTGCGGCGTGCTAAACCGCAAGCGGTGCTGATTCCGGCGCGCGGCTAAACTTGAAAGGCAACCACCATGAGCGCACTCGCGAACAAGACCATCCTCATCACCGGCGGCGGCAGCGGCATCGGCCTGGCGGCAGCGCGGCTGTTCCTGAAGGAAGGCGCGAAGGTGGCCATCACCGGCCGCAACGAGGGCAAGCTTAAGCAGGCCGCCGTCGAGCTGCGCGCCGGCGACCGCCTCTGGCACGGCCCCTGCGACGTGACCGCGCCGACCAACGTCCGCAACATGGTGGCGCAGGTGCAGCAGAAGCTCGGCCCGATCGACATCCTCGTCAACAACGCCGGCCTGAATATCAAGGAGCGCACCATCCGGGAGCTGACGCCCGACCGCTGGGACGAGCTGGTCCGCGCCAACCTCGACGGCGCGTACTACTGCATTCATGCCGTGCTGCCGGCGATGCTCGACCGCAAGGACGGGCTCATCATCAACATCAGCTCGGTGGCGGGCAAGCGGGCCAACCCGCTGGGCGGCGCGGCCTACGCGGCGGCGAAGTTCGGCCTGAGCGCCCTGGGCATCTGCCTGGCGGCGGAGGAAAAAGACAGCGGCATCCGGGTCTGCAACATCTACCCCGGCGAGGTCGATACGCCGATCCTGGAAAACCGCCCCACGCCGGTGTCCGCCGAGCAACGGCAAAAGATTCTGCAACCGGAAGACGTGGCCGCCGCCGTGCTCTTCGTGGCCCAGCTGCCGCCGCGCGTCTCGGTGCCGGAGTTGATTATCAAGCCGACGAGCCAGCTGTATATCTGAGTAGTCTGGTGGTGCAATTGACCGTGGCCTGACAGCCCCGGAGGGGCGGCGGAATAGTAGCCCAGGGCGCAAGCCCTGGGAACGTTCTCCAATATCGAG
>JAEUIF010001119.1 GCA_016795185.1 Planctomycetia bacterium
CAAAGCCGTGGGCATGCCACCCCAGCATCTTGATGAAGCAAGAGGTCTCTGGCACCCCCATTACGTTTTTCGCACAGAGTGCAGCGGTCAACTTTGCCGGCCCGCCGTCGGCCGACGGCGGGTCTTGGTCTGGGCCATCACCTCGGCGACACGGGCCAGTTGTTGCTGCAAGGCTTCCACACCGCCGGCCGGCACACCGTCCAGCAAGAGTTGATGCAGCGGGGCGGCCGAGCGCCAGAGTTCCTGTTGAAGCTTGCGTCCCTTGGGCGTGAGAAAGACCAGGCGCGCCCGGCCGTCGGTTTCGTGCGGTCGACGCAGCACCAGGCCCTTGTTTTCCAGCAGCACCAGCATGGCGCGCAGTGTGTTGGGATCGGAAAAGCTGCGTGCCACGAGGTCCTTCTGGGCGACGCCTTCCACCTCGGCCAGGAGCGTCAGCAGCACGAACTGGTCCGCGGTGACGCCGAAACCGTCGAAGTGATTCTGAAACCGACGGTGCATCGTCAAGTAGGCGCGGCGCAGGTGCATGGCCAGGACGTGTCCGTGCGGCACAATAATCCCTCGGCTACTTCGCGGCGGACGGGGTGTCCACCCTTGCCCACTATCCTATGGGGCGGGACGCGGCAAGACAGTACGAGGCGCTTCACAGGCGCGCGCCGGGCGTTCGCAAGCGGAGGATGTAGACGGTGCCGTTGCTGTTGGCGGTGGCCAGGTGGCGGCCATCCACGGCCAGGGAAAGGTGGCGGATGGCACCGGGAAAGCGCCAGGAACGCAGGCTTTGGCCGGAAGTCGGCCCGTGAACGAAGAGCTGGCCGTCCTGGCCGCTGGAGATCAGGGCTTCACCATCGGGCGAAAAGACCAGGGCGGTCACGGCCTGGCGATGCTCGCCCTGAAAATTCACCCGGCGATCGCGCGGCGGTTCGTCGCCGGCCACGTTCCACAGACGGATTTCGGGCCGACCGTCGGCACCCCGGCCGCCGCAGGCCAGCGTCTTGCCGTCGGGCGCGTAGGCCAGCACCGCGACACGCTGCTCGGTCAGCTGGTGCAGTTCGCGGCCCGTCTGAACTTGCCAGAAGCGCACGGTTTGATCTTCTCCGGCGGAAGCCAGGGTCTGGCCATCCGGCGCGAAGGCCAGGGCTGCCACGCCTTGCCGATGGCCGATGAGCTTGCGGACTTCCTTCGGCCGCGCTCCCGTCAAGCTGTAGAGGCGGATGATGCGGTCGGCGCAGCCGGTGGCCAGCCACTTGCCGTCGGGCGAGATCGCCAGCGCCTGGACCCGCTGGGGATGAGGCAGCAGGTCCGGCCCGCGCCGCGACAGGGCTTCCAGATCCCAGAGTTCGGCGTTGTCGGCGAAGCAGCCGGCCGAGGCCAAGGTCATGCCTTCCGGCGCAAAGGCCAGCCAGTAACCCCAGCCATTGTCGCCTTCGATGCGCCCGAACTGATTGCGGCTGATGTCCCAGAGATCGATGAACGGATGAGCGTCGTGCGAGTAGGCCAGCAGCTGGCCGGTCGCCGAGAACGCGACCGACTCGGCCATGCCGGGCGGGCCAATGAGCGGGAACTTCTCGATGAACCGGCCATCGGTGGCCGGTTCCCAGAGGCGGACGGTGGTGTCCTGACCGGCGGTGGCGACGCGGTTGCCGCCGGCATGGACGGCCACGGCGTTGATCCAGTGCGTGGGCTGGGCGATCAGCCGCTGCGCCTCCCGGCCGCCCGGTAAGTGCCAGTAGCGGGTGGTCTGGTCCGCGCCCGCCGAGAGCAAGTACTGGTCCTTGTCCACGAAAGCCAGGGCCAGCACTTCACCTTCATGGCCTTGAAACTGCCGTTGTTCGACCGGGTTGGCGGCGTTGATATTGCCCCAGACGCGAATGGTGCGGTCGAGCCCGCCGGAAGCCAGCCGGTTGCCGTCACGGCTGAACGCCAGCGCCAGCACCTCGGCGGCGGGGCCGCGCAGCGTAGTCCGGACGCGAGGCTGCGCGGGTGACAGGTCCCAAAGGCTGATAACAGGGTTCGCGCCGGCCGCGGCCAGCGACTTGCCGTTCGGTGAGAACGCCAGCGCCTGGCCGAATGGTTCGGGGGAAGCCAGCAATGCCCGGATCTTCGGCTTGCCGCCCGGCAGCGGGCCGCGCAGGTCGAGCACGCGGATGGTCTTGGCATCGGCGCGGCAGGCCAGCGTCCAGCCATCGGGCGCGAAGGCCGCGACGGCCACTTCCTGGCCGAGCGCGACCGACTCGGGGCGCGCTTGCGGGGGCTTGCCCGGCGGCAAGTCCCAAAAGCGCAGACTGCCGTCCGTGGCCAGCGACAGCAGCACCTTGCTGTCCGGCGTAAACGCCAGCCAGCGCACCGAAGCGCCATGTCCGGGCAACGCCGCCCGCTCCTGCATGGTGCGGCCGTCAAAAACACGGACGAGCCGATCGTCGCCGCCGCTGGCGATCAGCTCGCCGTTGTTGCTAAAGGCCACGCTCCGCGCCGCGCCCCAGTGGCGCTGGCGGTGCTCGCCGAGCACCGCCACGACCTCCTCGGGTAACGCCGCCGGTTTGCGGGCGGCCGGGATGTCCTCCCGCCGGAGTTCGTCCAGCGGCGAGGGCAGTTTCATCAAGTAGCGGGCCAGGGTATGGGCTTGCGACGTGCCAAGATGCCGGGCGCGGAAGCGGACCAGGTCGTCGCGAAGGGCTTCGCGCTGCGCGGGCGTGCGCGTCGGCCGGTCCAGCAGTTCCTGCATCAGCGCCGTCAGCGCGTCGGGCGGCGGCGCGCGGCCGGAACGGCGCGGACCGCTGGTCATGACCGCTACGACCAGGAAGATCAGCCCCAGCAGCAGCGTGATGAGCGCGCCGGCGATCAGCACCCAGCTGCGTTTGTCCTGCAAGGCGCGTTGCAGCCGTGAGCCGGACATCAGGCCCGCCGCCGGGGAAGCGGTCCCCCAGGCGAAGGGCGCCGCCGGTGCAACGTCGTAGACCGGCTGCGCCATGGGCACTTCGCCGACGATGCCCTGCACCGGCACCGCCTGCGGCACGCCGGCGACCGGAATCGCCGCCTGGCCCTGGAGCGGGATCGCCTGCGGCACCATGGTCGTCTGACCGCGCGGGAACAGCTGCTCCAGCGCCTGCGCCACTTCGGCGGGCGTCTGGAAACGGTCCTCGGCTTTCTTGGCCATCGCCTTGCGAACTACGGCGATCACTGCATGCGGGACTTCCGGCCGCAATTGCTCGATCGGTTTGGGCTGGTCAATGCGGTGCTTGAGCAGCTTTTCCATCGGCGTGCCGCCGGGATACGGCACCTGGCCGGTGAGCACATGATAGAACGTGCAGCCGAGGCTATAAATGTCCGCGCGGATGTCGGCCTTCGCGGAGTTCACCGCCTGTTCGGGGGCCATGTAGTCTGGCGTGCCGACGACCTTGCCGTCCTTGGTCAAGGCGCTGATCGAATCGCGGTCGTCGCCCTGCTGAATGCGGGCCACGCCCATGTCGAGAATCTTGATCACCGAACCCCAGGAAGAGTCCGGCTTGCCGGTGCTCGATTGCCCGCTGGGCCGTTGCACGAGCAAGTTGGCCGGTTTGATGTCGCGGTGGACCATGCCGCGCTCGCCGGCTTGCTGCAAGCCGGACGCCACCTGGCGAATATAGTCGCAGGCCAGCGGCACTGGCGGCGGCCCCTTCTCCTTGAGCAAATTGCTCAGGTTGAAGCCGTCGACGTATTCCATCACGAAGTAATGGACGTCACCGATCTGGTCGGCGTCGAGGGCGGCCACGATGTTCGGATGATTCAGCTGATTGACCGCTTCAATCTCGCGGCGAAAGCGACGGATGGCGTCGTTGTTGGCGACGTGCTCGCGGCGGATGACCTTGAGGGCCACGGTACGGCCGATCTTCCAGTTGCGGGCCTTGTAGACGATGCCCATGCCGCCTTCGCCCAGCTTCTCCTGGATGACGTAGGAACCGAGCACCAGGCCATCGGCCTTGCCCTGAAAAACGTGGTTGACTTGGTACGGCGTCAGCCAGTTCTGCTGAATGAGTTGCTTGGCGAGGGCGCGCGGGTCGGGAAACTTGGCCTGCAAGGTGCGCGCGAGTTCATCCTGCTGTTCCGGCTCCAGCAGCCGGTGCTGACGGATGGATTCGACGAACTCCGCGACCGACTTCACCATGCCGGCGTCTCCGAGGCCCCGGAGGTCGCTCCGCGGGCGGCGTGCTCGATGCTGTTTAGCGTCCGAGTAGTGTAAACGAAGGCAAGCCAGGGTGCGATGGTTTTATATGAAACGCGGCCAGGGTGGGTGCCAATTCGCGACGCTGCTCGAAAAGCTCGGTCGCATCGTGTCCAGGTCGTGTGCCATGCTTGGGCGGCTCGCGCCGGTGAAGCACCTGGCATCGGTGCCACCGCCCAAGCATGGAGTTGCTGGCGGTAACATGCTTGGGCGGTAGCACCGGCTGGACGAGATCATCGGCGGGAGCCGCCCAAGCATGGCACCCGAAACACACTTTCAGCCGTTTCGAGTGAACACTGGTTCATGCTGACTTCGGAAACGCAGCAAGCCGTCACGCTTCTCCGAAGTCGTCATGACCGTGGGTTCACCTGAAACGCATGAAAAAAGGTCGCGTTCGGGGTATGCTGGGGCTGGTCTTCCCTGCCCCGTTTGCAAGCCGGTTGTGGACGCTTTGATGCCTTGAACTCGTTGCGAAGTCTGGCT
>JAEUIF010001133.1 GCA_016795185.1 Planctomycetia bacterium
GACCTGAAGCGCCGACTCGCCGAGGCCGACGCCCACGCCGCCCAGCACCAGGAAGCTGCCGCGCTGGTCGAAGCGCGCGCCGCGCAGCTCTCCGACTTGCAGCAGCGCCTGGAGGCCGACCGGCAGGCGCTCAAGGAACGCGAGCAAGCCCTACAGCGCGGCGAGCAAGCCCGCGCCACGCTCCAGGAGCAGTTGCGCCGTCGCTCGGAAGAACTAGCGGCCCGGCAGCGCGCGCTGACCGAGCAAGCCCAGCAGTACGAAACGGCCGCCAGTGCGTTGCAGGAGCAGCAGGCCGCGCTGGCGGTGCAGCGCGCGGAACTAGAACAACGGCAACAGCAAGCCGGACAGCAGACCGGTGAACGCCTGCGTCAGCTCGACGAACGCGAAGCGGTGCTTGCCCGGCAGCAAGAACTCCTCGAGGCCCGCACGCTCAAGTTGCAGGAAATGGGCAAGCTGCTCGCCGCCGAGCGCAAGGTGCTGGCCGAGGAAAAGACCCGGTCGGACGCCGACCGACTCGCGGTCGAACAGGCGGTGGCGAGATCGCAATCGGAACTCGACGCGAGCAAGCAGGAACTGCTCGACTTGCACAAACAGCTTCCCGAACTGGAGCAACAGGCGAGCACTGCCGTCGAACGGCTGGCCGCCGCGCGCGAGCGACTGCGCGAGCACCTGGCCGAACTACACGCCTATGCCCGCGAAGCGCGCGACGGACTGGAGGCGGCCCGCGCCAGTGTGCAGGCCCAGGCCGAGGACATTCACCGGCGCGAACTGGCACTCTTCAGCGCACGCGACGAACATCGCCTGGCGGTCGCGCATTTCCGCCAGCAGCTGCTCGACTGGCAGGACCAGGTCGGCGAAATGAAGCGTTCGCTAGCGCAAAACGAATCGCGGCTGGAACGCCGTCAGGCCGAGGTCGAGGAGCAGGCCCGCGCCGTGGATGCCGGCGCTGCTCAGCTGGCCCGACAAGCCGAGGAACTCTCGGCCCAACGGCAACTGGTGGTCGAGCGCCGCACCGAGATGGAACGGCACCTGGGCGAGATGCGCGAGTGGTATCGCAAGAAGCTGCGCGAGCTCTCGCAGACGCCGGGCCTGCCGGACGCGAAGTCGGGCGCGCAGCCCGTCGAGGCTGCCGCCGTCACACCAGACGAGAATGCGGAAGGTGTGGAACCCAGCGCGGCTCCGCGCGACATCCTCACCCTGACCGACGAAGCCTCCGCGGGTGACCGTGAGTTAGGCGAACTGCTGAAGTCGCTCGAACTCGTGGAGGCCGACACGCTGACGGCGCTGCTGGTCGAGGCCCGAAGGCAGAAGCGATCTCTGCGGCAGTTGCTGCTCTCCGGCGGCTACCTGACGCTCTATCAACTCGCGCTGATCGAAGCGGGCAACCTCGATGCCCTGGTGCTGGGGCCGACGCGCGTCATCGACCGCGTCCGGGTCACGCCGCACGAAGCGGTCTACCGCGTCTTCGACCCCCGGCACGGCAAGGAACTGCTGCTGCGCCACCTCGCGGAAGCCGAGGCCGAGGATGCCGTGCGGCCCGACGAATTCCGCCAGCGTTTCGCCGCCGCGGCAGCCGTCCGCCATCCGCACCTGGCGGGCACGCTGGAGGTGCTCGACATCGCCGGCCGCCCCGCCGCGCTGCAAGAATGGCTGTGTTGCTTGCCGTCCACCGACTGGCCCGCGCTGGTCGCGGTGCCCGGAGTCTGGTATCGCCTGGTCAGCCAGGCGGCGCTGGGCTTGCAGACCGCCCATCAAGCCGGCCTGATTCACGGGCGGCTCGATGCTTCATTCGTGGTCATTGCGGCGGATGGCACGGTGAAGCTGTGCGGCCTTGGTGAACCGGCCTGGCTGGCGGAACAGTCCGACAGTGGCGGCGAGGATGCCGCAGCCGACCTCGCGGCGCTGGGCAAGATCGCCGCCGGCTGGGCCGCGCTCGGACCGCGCTCGGGCAAGAAAGCCAAACCGCTGCCCGAACCGCTGCTGACGATTCTCCAGCGGCTCACGTCCAATGACCCGGAGAAGCGCTATCCCAGCGCTGCGGTCCTGCTCGAAGAGCTGGAACGCGCCGGCAGCGACCTGCCGCCCAACGCCGAAGCCTGGGACCGCCTGCTGCGTCACGTCCGCGAAGCGCTGAACATCGAGACGCCGGCCCGGCAATCGGCGTGAAGGTTCAACCATCGGGTGTGTCGATCAATTCCTGCAAACGAGCCGCCAGTTCGTCCGGGTAGCGAGCCTTCCACGAAGCGTCAATCAGGCCGACATCGAGCAGGTCGCGCAGGTTGACGCGGTCCTCGAGACGAAACGACGCCAACCCCAGGCCAACAAGCGCCGCCAAATTGAGTACCCAAAAACCACGAGCCTGGACGGTTTCGAGCACGTCGGGCGCTGGCGCGAGGTCTTGTTGCCGCGATTTCTCACCGCAAAAAGCAATCCGTACCGCGTCGCGCGACTTGGCCCCAGGCTCGCCAAAGAGGTCGTCGCGCTCGGCACTCAATCGGACCAAGTCCGTCCGCGCGAACGCGGTCGCCGCGCGGTCGAGATCGGTGCGGTGCAGCAGAATGTCCACATCGGGCGTATTCCGGGTCGCGGATTCATCGACGGAAGCCACCCAGTGGGCAATCGCCTGGTCGCCAATCACCGCGTAGTGAATCTCGGCAAGCTCCAGGGCCCGGATCGCTCGCTGCATTTTTGCGCGAACCTTTTCCACGGCGCGAACCATCCTTTCCCAGGACCCGTCTCCGAGAACAGGTGTCGTCATGTCGATATTCTACCAGTCTGTTGCGGCCGATCCGTCATCCTTGTCTGGCGGATTCTGCGGTTCGGAGCTACAACCACGGTATGAAAGTCCTCGTCCTCGACCTCGGCAGCCTGCACCTGGGCTATGTCGGCTGCTACGGCAATGACTGGATCGACACGCCTCACCTCGACCGCCTCGCGGCCGAAGGCGTGGTCTTCGACCGTCATTATCTCGATGGCGTCGGTGGGCTTGCGGGTCGCTATCTCTTTCCCCCATCGGACGAACCATCGCCAGCCACTAGCGGTGCTCCGCAGGACTCTCTGAAGGAGCGCGGCATCTATTGTCAGTACCTCAAGCTGCCGTCGCTGACGAACGACACACAGCGACTGGACAAGCAATTCCGAAAAGCGCTGGCCGAACTGGGCGAGTCGGCGGACGCGAGTCGAACGCTCTGGCTCTCACTCCCCGCGCTGTCACCGCCCTGGCAGATGCCCGATGAGTATCTCGAACGCTACTTCGGCGGGGAACAGCCGACACTGGAAGACGAGACGGACGAACACGACCAGGCGGATGAAGAAACCGAACCAGCTGAGGCGAGCGGTGACGATGAAGTCGCCGAATGTCCGCCGCCCGAACCCTGGCTCGAGCCGCCGCTTGGTCCAGTCGAACTGGACGATGCCGCCTGGGAACGCTTGCAGTACACCTATGCCGCCGTCGTTTCGCACCTCGACGCCCAGCTTGGCTTGCTGCTCGATCATCTCGATGAAACCCGCCTGGCGACGGAGGTCGTCGTCATCGTCACTGCCGAGCGCGGATTAGCGCTGAGCGAGCACGGCATCATCGGCGAGTGCCGGCCCTGGCTGCACGAGGAACTGGTGCATCTGCCGTTGCTGATGCGTTTTCCCGACAGTCGAGAAGCCGGACGGCGCGTCGGGGCACTGACGCAGCCCGTCGATTTGCTGCCGACGCTGCTCGACCTGTTCGGCGTGCCCGCGCCGGCAGGGTTGCACGGCTACAGTCTGCTGCCGTTGGTGGCGGGCGGAGTGGACAAGGTCCGCGACTACGCCTGCACCGGACTGGAACACGCGGGACGCATCGAGTGGGCGCTGCGCACCCTGGAGTGGGCGTTCTTGTTGCCCGTGCGTCAAGAAGTGGACGACCCACCGCGCGCGGTCCAGCTGTACGTCAAGCCGGACGACCGCTGGGAAGTGAACAACCTGTTGCAGCACAACCTGGAACTGGCCGACCAGTTCGAGAAGACGCTGCGCGCCTGTGTGGCGGCCAGTCGGCAAGCCGGTCCCTGGGCGCCGCTGCTGACGACACCCGACCCAGCCGCCCTGGGGTCCATCCAGTGATGTGGCTTGCTGGGGTCCGTGGTTTATTCGAGTGTGCCAAACCCCAGTACGGTCCATCAAGGGCAGTCGGTGCAAAATGGACATTTTGGCACCCTGTGGCAAAACTCCCAGTTTTCGGCATAGAGTGCCAAGAGGCATTTGGCGCGCAGTGGCAAAACACTCGGTTTTTGCCCCCTTTCCATGAACCAGGCTTGAGCCGCTGTAGCAACAGGCGACTGCGCCGTTGCGAGTTTCTGCTCCGGCGCCGACTTTCTACGGGGCCGTTGTGGGCGCGCCTGGTTGCCTTGCTCGCTCCTGCGGCGCTGCCGCTGCTGGTGCTCGGGCGCTCGGTTTCCGACCGGCACGCCTTGCCTGCCGAGTTCCCGCGCTTGGCGCTCCAGTGACGTAGGTGGCAGTTGGCCAGCCGCCTGGGCATATTTCCGGTCGCAGCGCTGCATCAGGTTCGGGTAGCAGTCCCAGCTCTGGAGCAGTTGCTACAGTTTGCACAGGTGGGCCGGCGCCCAGGTTCCTTCCCGCGCTGGGACAAGGTCCGCCGCGCTCTTGCTGCCGTTGCGGTCGCGCGGCAGCCAGTTTGCGGGGGGCACGCTGGCCGTCGACGATAAGGCGAACGGCCGAAGAGAAGCGACCGGCCGCTGGCCTTGGGCTTGATGACGATGTCGTATTTCGGCAGGCTTGCGGAACGCTCCAGCCGGGCTTCGTATTCTTTCCATTCCTTGTTCGCTATCTTCGCGGCCGGTTCGCTCGGCTCTTCCGATTCGTTTCCAGCGGAATTTCCAGTGTCTGTGGATCGTCCCGATACGCGGCTCGAGCCGCCGGCACGTTGGCGAAGATTGCGTCGGTATCCTTGGTCTTCGTCAGCGGCTTGCCTTTGCGGACCCGCTTCAGACGATGGTTCATCCGATTCAAGATCTGCCGCATCGTCCGTTCAGGACTAGAGGAGCTTGCAATCGGCTTTAGCGGTCCGCCCAGCGGACCCTACGACGGTTCGTTCGCCCAGTCGCGCGGCTTGAGGTAGTCGTACAGCTCCGCCTCGCGCGAGCCCGGTTCGGGCTGGTAATCGTACAGCCAGCGCACCACCGGCGGCAGCGACATCAGGATCGATTCGGTGCGTCCGCCGGTCTTCAGGCCGAAGGTCGTGCCGCGGTCGTAGATCAGATTGAACTCGACGTAGCGGCCCCGGCGAAACTCCTGCCAGCGCCGCTCGCGCTCGCCGTGGGGTAGCGCCTTGCGGCGCTGGAGAATGGGCAGATAGGCTTCGAGAAAGGCGTCGCCTGCGTCGCGCACGAACGCGAAGGTCTTCGTCAGGTCGCCTTCGAGATAGTCGAAGAAGATGCCGCCGATACCGCGCGGTTCCTGGCGGTGCGTCAGGAAAAAGTAGTCGTCGCACCACTTTTTGAAGCGGGCATGATCGACCGGCGGCGCATGCCGGTCGCAGACCGTCTTCCAGACGCGGTGGAAGTGAATGACATCCTCGCGAAACGGGTAGTACGGCGTCAGGTCCGCGCCGCCGCCGAACCACTGCTTGTCGCCCTTGGCGATGAAGCGGAAATTGGCATGCACCGTGGGGGCCAGCGGATTGCGGGGATGCAGCACCAGCGAGACGCCCGTCGCGGTGAAGTCACGGCCTTCACCGGGCACCTGCTTGGCGAACTCCTCGCTCATCTGTCCGGTGACTTCCGAGAAGTTGACGCCCGCCTTCTCGAAGACGCCGCCCTCGAGCAGCACGCGCGTCCGTCCGCCGCCGCCGCCCTCGCGCTGCCAGTGGTCCTCGTGGAACGGTCGGCCGTCCACCGCTTCCAGCCCCTGGCAGATGCGGTCCTGGAGTTCGCGGAAATAGTGCGCGGTCTCGGTCTTCAGTTCGGTAGTCATGAGTTTGGCCGCTCGCGGCTTCGCACGGTTCCGTGGTTCATTGTATCCCGCCGTACCACCCCGAACACCCACCCTCTAGGCCGCGCCGCCGTCGCCGGGTATGCTGGTTTCCATGACCGATCAGACTTCGGGCGCATCGGCGCCGCAATCATCGCTCGACCAGATCACCACGCGCTGGGCCAGCCTCAAGGACCCGGTGCAGTTTCTGCTGCGCTATGGGCCAGCTATTCGCAAGTACCTCGTGGCCCTGCTCAAAAACCTGCATGACGCCGACGAGGTCGCCCAGGACATCCTCGCCCGCTTCTTGCAGGAGGGCTTCGCCCGCGCCAGCCCGGATCGCGGGCGGTTTCGCGATTATCTCAAGGTCTCGGTGCGCAACGCCGCGATGAGTCGCCTGCGCAAGAAACACGCGGTCGCGCTGCCCGACGCCGCCATGCAGCAACTCGCCGACCCCGAGGAGGGACTCGAAGCCGTCGAGCGCGCCTGGCTGGCCGAATGGCAGCGCTGCATTCTCGACAAGGCCTGGCGCGGCCTGGACCAGCACGAACGACGCTCGCCGGGCAATCTATTCCACACCGTACTGCGCATCTCGGCGGACCACGCCGACGAGGACTCGAAGCAGCTAGCCGAGCGCGTTGCCCGACAGATTGGCCGACCGCTGACGCCGGAAGCGTTTCGCAAGCAACTGAGCCGTGCCCGGCATCATTTCGCGCAGCTGCTGGTGGATGAGGTTGCCCAGACGCTCGAAAACCCAACGCCCGAACAGGTCGAGGACGAACTGATCGAGGTCGGCCTGCGGGAATTCGTCCGCGATTTCCTGCCGTCGGACTGGCGGACGCGCGGTCAGCTGCGAGACGCCGAGCCGTAAAATCAGTTCTGGAATTAATAATTAGTAAATAACAGAAAATAATTGCAGCGAGCCAGCGGCTGCGTTATTCTTCAACCCACTGCCACACAGCCTGCCTGCTTGGTCTTTCAACTTTCCGGGGGGTGACATGAACGGGAAAACTCTCTCGCGGCGTACCTTTCTGCGGGGTGCGGGCGTATCGCTGGCGCTGCCCTGGCTGGACGCCATGCTGCCCGCTGGCCTGGCTGCGGCTCCGACCGCACCGCGGCGCCTGGTGGCTATCGAGACGAACATGGGCATCCTGCCCCAGTTCTTCTTCCCCACCAAGGCGGGCCGCGATTACGAGTCGACTCCCTACCTGGAAAAGCTGTCCGCCGTGCGCGACCAGATGACCGTCTTCTCCGGAGTCAGCCATCCCGGCGTGACGGGTGCTCATGCCGCCGAGAAGTGCTTCCTGACCGGCACCCCGCACCCGGAGCGCGGCGGCTTCCGCAACTGGATCTCGGTCGATCAGTTCGCCGCCGAACGGGTCGGCAACCACACGCGTTATCCCTCGCTCGTCCTGGCGATGAGCGGCGAAAGTAACCAGACGCTGAGCTTCACCCGCAGCGGCGCGCCGATTCCGGCCGAACGCAGCCCCAATCGGCTGTTCAAAAAGCTGTTTCTCCAAGGCCCGCCGTCCGAAGTGGCTGCCGCCGTGCAGGCGTTGCAGCAGGACCGCAGCACGCTCGACTTCGTCGCCGACCAGTCAAAACGCCTCAACAGCGTCCTCGGCCCGGCCGACCGTCAGCGGCTGGATCAGTACTTCACCTCCGTGCGCGAACTCGAACAACGGCTGCAAAGCTCCGAGGCCTGGGAGCACAAGCCCCGGCCCAAGGTGGATGCG
This sequence comes from Planctomycetia bacterium, assembly GCA_016795185.1. GTDB lineage: Bacteria > Planctomycetota > Planctomycetia > Gemmatales > Gemmataceae > JAGVLI01. The sequence goes on from JAEUIF010001133.1 coordinate 7,695, forward strand.
CAGCCGCCGCAGGACATCGACGATCACCGCGAGTTCGTGCGCAAGACCGAGCTGATGTACGACGTGATGAAACTGGCGTTGCAGACCGATTCAACCCGCCTGATCTCGCTGTTCATCGACACAACGGTCATCCACAACATCACCCACCACGGCAACCGTCCCGAAGTGCTGGCCGAGCTGCGTGCCGCCGAGGAGGGCCAGTTCGCGGTGCTGGGCAAGTTCCTGAAGTCACTGCACGAGACGAAGGAAGACGGTCAGTCGCTGCTCGACCGCACGATGGTCCTCTACGGCACTTGCATGGGCAGCGCCAACTCGCACTCGAACGTCAACCTGCCGGCGCTGCTGGCGGGCGGCGGCTTCAAGCACGGCCAGCACCTAGCCTTCGACACGCAGAACAACTACCCGCTAACGAACCTCTTCGTCTCGATGCTCCAGCGCCTGGGCATCGAGACGAATGAATTCTCCACCGGCAAGGGCACGTTCCGCGGTCTAGAAATGGTCTAAGGAATTGATGGTTCTGCACAAAATCGTTGTGTCCATGAGAACTCGCCCATGCCCATACACACCGAGACCCCGGTACGAGTTTTCGATCAGGAAGCCTACCATCAGGTAACGCACATAGTAACCGGCCTGGCGTTCGACATTCATAACGAGTTCGGCCGCTACTTGGATGAGAACCTCTACCAGGGAGAACTGACACGCCGCTGCCGGGCACGCGGCCTGACCGTGCAGCCCGAATTCCGGATGACGGCAACGCTCGGAGACTTCAATAAGCACTACTTCGCGGACCAGTTGATCGACGGCGGGGTGATCGTCGAGGACAAGGCGGTAGCCGCGCTGGCTCCGATTCACCGGGCGCAGACGTTGAACTACCTGTTCCTCTGTGGTCTGCACCATGGCACGCTGCTGAACTTCCGCACGGAGCGAGTCCAGCGCGAGTTCGTCTCGACCAGCCTTACGCCCGCCGCCCGCCATCAGTTTGAGATCGTCCCTACCGACTGGCAGCCGTTGACCGCGCGCTGCCGACAGTTGCTCGAAATCCTCAGCCGGCTGTTGCACGACTGGGGCGCGTTTCTCGATACGCTGCTGTATCGCGATGCGTTGACGCACTTTCTCGGCGGCGAAGAGAGTGTGGTACGCGAGGTCGAGGTGACTTCGGGCGACACCGTGATCGGCACGCAGAAGATGCACTTGCTGGCGTCCGATGTGGCTTTTTCGGTGACGGCTTCCCGACATCGGCCGGATATTGTCCTGGAGCATCATCGGCGGTTTCTGCGGCATACGGACTTGCGGGCTATTCAGTGGATTAATTTCGACCATCACCGCATTGAACTGCGGACCATCACGCGACCTCGAGATATAGAACCATGCAATGCAGAATGATAGCCGGAATCGTCGTGGGGTTGCTGGTATGCGCTTCTACCGCACGCGCGATGCCGGTGAAATACTTCGAGGACCACTGTTACTCCTGCCATGACGCGAAGGTCAAGAAGGGCGACCTCGACCTCACCGCGCTTCAGGCGGATCTGACGAAGCCGGAGAACTTTTTGCGCTGGGTCAAGGTCCACGACCGCATCGAATCCGGTGAGATGCCGCCGAAAGGGAAGCGCAAACCACCGGCGGACGACACCAGCGTCACGCTGAAATCGCTGCGCGAGACCTTAGTCAAAGCCGAGCAAGCGAAACTCGCGGGCCAGGGCCGCACGGGTGTGCGCCGCGTGACGCGCGTCGAGTTCGAGAACACGATCCGCGACCTGCTCGATTTGCCCGGCATCACGCTACAAGGCGAACTGCCCGGCGACGGCTCGGCGCACGGCTTCGACAACAACAGCGACGCGCTCGACATCTCGCACGTCAACCTGGCGAAATATCTCGAAGCGGCGGACCACGCGCTGAACCTGGCCATCGCCACCCGGCCCACGCCACCCGCCGTGGTCAAGCAGCGCATCTCGCTGGCGAACCCTTCGGGCTTCGTCGCGCACGTGCTGCTGCACGGCGACGGAGTGCTGCTCAAGAACAAGTTGCCCGATCCGGATTTTCCGCCCGCCGGCGCGCACATGCATCTCGACCAGGGCGCGCACGAGCGCATGGGTTCGTTCCGCAACGGAGCCAGCGTCGGCCTGTTCCGCCACGAGGATGAATCGTTCCACCCGTACTTCAACGAGTTCGTCGCCATTTATCCGGGACACTATCGCGTCCGCACGTCGTTGTGGGCCTTCAAATGGGACAAGGGCAAGGTGCTGCCGGCGCGCGGCACCGAGGTCGCCCGGCTGTCCATCGTGACGTTGACCGGCGATGGTCGCGGCGGCGGCCATCCCAGCACCGTGCTCGGCTACTACGACGCGCCGTCGCTCCAGGAGAAGGTCCACGACTTCGTCACCTGGATGAACGCCCACGATACCATTGGCTACAATGCCGCCTCGCTGGCGCCCGGCGCGCACACGCGCGGCAAGGAGCGGGCGATGGGCTTCACCGGCCCCGGCATCGCCTGCGACTACCTCGACATCGAAGGCCCGCTGCACGACGCCTGGCCGCCGCAGAGCCACCGCCACCTGTTCGGCGACCTGCCGGTGACCGAGTTCAAGGCCGCGGACCAGTCAGGCGTGCGCGCCCCGAAGCGCCGCGTCGACCGGCAAGCGATGGGCATGGGCAAGAATCGCCCTGATCCAGTCAAGGGCATTTGGACCGTGGAAAGCAAGCAACCCCTGGTCGATGCCGACCGTCTGCTGGCGACCTTCCTGCCGCGCGCCTTCCGTCGGCCCGTCGCCGCCGAGGTCCGCAAGCAGTACGTGGCCCGTGTGGAAGAACGCCTCAAAGCGGGCGATTGCTTCGAGACGGCGATGCGCTGGGCCTACCGCGCCGCCCTCTGCTCACCCGATTTTCTGTATCACATCGAACCGGCGGGCAAGCTCGACGACCACGCCCTGGCCTGCCGGCTGTCGTACTTCTTCTGGCGCTCGTCGCCCGACGCCCAGTTAACGAAACTGGCGGATGCGGGCAAGCTGCACGAACCGGAAACGCTGCGCGGCGAAATTGACCGGCTGCTGAAGGATGCGAAGTCGCAGCGCTTCATCGAGGATTTTCTCGGCCAGTGGCTGAAGCTGCGGGCGATCGCCGCCAATGACCCCGACCGCAAGCTCTACCCCGAGTTCAGCCCGTACTTGCAGGACTCGATGGTCGCCGAGACGCGGGCCTATCTCCGCGAATTGCTCGACAAGGACCTCGACGCTTCCTACCTCGTGCGTTCGGACTTCGCCATGCTGAACGAGAGACTGGCCGTCCATTACGGCATTCCAGGAGTGAGCGGGTCGGCGCTGCGGCGCGTGGCCTTGCCCGAAGGCTGCCCGCGCGGCGCGTTTTTGACACAGGCCGCTATCCTCAAGATCACCGCCAACGGGACCACGACTTCTCCCGTCCCGCGCGGCGCGTTCGTGATGGACCGCATCCTCGGGCAGCCGCCCGAACCCCCGCCGCCGAACGTGCCGGCCATCGAACCGGACGTGCGCGGCGCGCAGACCATTCGCGAGCAACTCGAAAAGCACCGCTCGAACACCGCCTGTGCATCGTGTCATGCCAGGATGGACCCGCCGGGCTTCGCGCTGGAGTCCTTTGATGTCATCGGTGGCGCGCGCACCCGTTACCGCTCCATCGGCGCGGGCGATCCCGCGCCGCGCGGCTCCATCGATCCGTTCATCGGCATTGGCTTCAAGCTCGGCCCGGCGGTGGATGCCAGCAGCGAACTGCCCGATGGGCGGAAGTTCCAGAACATTGCCGAATTCCAGGCGTTGCTGGCCGCCGACCGTGGCCGACTACTGAGCAACCTGGCACGGCAGTTTACGGTCTATGGCACGGGCCGCAACATCTCCTTTGGAGACCGCGCCCAGGTCGCCGCCATCGTCGAGAGTACACAGAAGAAGGGCGGCGGCATTCGCACGCTGCTGCACGAAATCATGCAAAGTCCGCTGTTCCAGACCCGCTGACCTTCTGTTGTTCGTAGTTCCGCCTTCAGGCGGCGAGTCGCTCGACCGCCTGAAGGCGGAACTACGAACGCGAAACTCGAGAACATTGCCATGCCGTACCGCATCAATCATCGATTGCCCGCCGCGCTCCTCGGTCTGCTGCTGGCCGTGACGACAAGCAGCGCGGACGAGAAACCGCCTGCCGTGAAGACGGCGAAGCATCAGGTCACCGGCCTGTTCATGAAGGAACGGGAGCAGGACCTGCGCGAGATTATCGAGCAACTGCCGCAAATCAAGCTGGGCAGCATCGACTACGCGCACGCCGAGGCGGTCTTCGAGTACGAGCCGGCGAAGGCGTTTCCCGGCGCGAAGCCCGAGCAGATCGTCGAGCGCTTCGACAATCTGCTGCGCGGGGCGTCGAAGAGCACCTTCGGCATCAAGCCGCTGCGGACCATGCCGCTGGACAAGCTCCAGCGCGTGGAGATTCCGATTGCGGGCCTCGATTGCAAGGCGTGCTGCCTGGCGGCTTACGAGTCTGTGTACAAGCTGCCCGGCGTGGAATCGGCGACCGCCAGCTTTCGCGATGGTTTGCTCACCGCGCTGATCGATCCCGAAAAGACCGACCGCGCCAAGCTGGAAGAAGCACTGAAGAAGCGCGGCATTTCTTTGAAATAGCCGACGGCCGGCATGACAAGCGCTTGTCATGCCAGCCGTGCGGCGGAGACCTGATTCGTGAGGCGCAACTACTTGCTCAGCTCGCGCAGAGCGAACAGCACGGCTTGCCGTTGCGGGTAGTTCCCGGCGGCGGTGCGCTGCACGCGATGATACGCCTCTTCCGGCTTCTCCGGCCGGCGGCGTACGAGGTAATCGAAGCGCTGCATCTTCGGCCATTTTCCCGGCTTGTCCACTTCCTGCATCACCGAAAAGTCCTGCCGCAGATAGGTGATATCGGCCCGCACGAACGGCCCCGTCCCGTTGCTGTAATACTCCGTTGGCGGCGGCAGCGGTTCGTTCTGCGACGGCAGTTGGCCGCGCACCAGATCGTTGCTCGAATGGGACGGCGCGTGGCACATCACGCAGTTGCTCAGGTGGTTGATGCGCACCACTTCGGGCGTCATCCAGGTGCGGGACTGCAAGTCGTAAGTGGCCACGTTCGGATCGACGGCGTCGCTAAGTTGCTTCAGCGCCGGCACCGCTTCCTTGTCCTGGAGCGCCACCAGGGCCTCGGCGGCGTGATCGGCGACGGGCGCCCAGGGGTAACGCAGCCCGGCGAGCAGCAACGGGCGAACCTCCGCGCGCGGCCTAGTCGCTAGCGCCCGAATAGCGCGCTCGCGCATCTCGGGTGACAGATCGAACAGGGCCAGCTTCGCCAGGGACTCACTGGCCTTGGGCTGCTCGATCCTCGCCAGTTGCTCGATGAGCATGGTGCGGACGCCGGGGTTTTCGAGTTGCAGCATCTGCATCAAGCAGGGAATCGCACCAGCATTGCCGATATCGAGTTGCATCTCCTTGCCGCCAACCATCGCCCTCTTGAGCATCTCCGCGTCGACCTGCCCGGAACGGTCGAGGGAATGGGCCAGCAGGCCGCGCATGTGCCGGGATAGTTGCTCCATCCGCTGGGCGTCGGCGGATTCGAGTTGGCAATCCTTCCCCATGACGAACGGCAATCCGCGCAGGTCCGGCCGCAGACCCAGTGCTGCCGGCACGACATGTGCTGTGCCGCTCCATTCGCGCATCACGCGCGAAGCTTGAAAAATCTGCGTGGTGGTCGACGGCTGGCTGGCGACCGAAACGCGGTTCGCTGGGTTCGTCAACGGCTCCAGGCGCAGTTGCGGCATGTCGAGCAGTTGCCGGTTCAGGCCGGCTTCGCCTTGTTGCTGCCGGCGAATGAACCGATTCAGCTCACCGACAGCGCAGGGGATGTCGATGTTGTGGGGCTTGAAGAACTGTTGCGCTGTGGGGTCTGGTCGAACCTCCGCCACTGGCTCCTCGACCGGCAGCGCTTCCGCGAGTGGGCTCAGCAAGGATTGCCGATCCAAGGGCGCGCCGGCGAGCGGTGCGTCGAGCGGTCGTGCTTCGGTCTCGATCAGCGTCCGGACGGGGGCGGCGGGCAGTGCCGCCACGGCGACGGTTGGCGCGGGCCGCGCCCGCCAGGCCGCTCCCGCCACCAACCCACCAACCGCCGTCAGCGCCGCCGCCGCGCTCAGCGACAAGAGACGCAGATTCACCACTTGATACCAGGCCAGAGCGGGCGCGGACGGCGCTGGTGTTGGCGCTACCGGCGGCGGCGAGGCCGACGCCGCCCAGGGCACTGGCACCACCCGCGCGCACCCCGTACAGCGAATGAGTTGGCCGGGACGCGGGCGTTTGATCGTGAGCCGTTGCTTGCAATAGATGCAGGTGAGTTCGCAAGCCATGACCGGATGCCTCCAGTGGGGATGGGCACTGCGAGAAAAGACACCGGCGCTGCGGGTTTGTTGGCGCGATTCGCCGATGCTTGACGCCTTGCGCGGCGCGCGAGACAATCCAGCCCTCTTCCGCACACCGCTTCCCTTTCGGGGCGCGGCTAAACGTTGCGAGTAGTTTTTATTCAGGAGGAGTCCTCATGAGTACCGCCACCGCGGAACGCAGCAAGACCATCAAGCCGCCGAAGGTCAAGGACCAGCCGCTGCTGATCGGGGGCAAGTGGCTCGACAGCGTATCCGGCAAGACCTTCGCGACCACCAATCCCGCCACCGGCGAGACCATCTGCCAGGTCGCCGAAGGCGATAAGGCCGACGTGGACCTGGCGGTGAAGGCGGCGCGCAAGGCGTTCGAGGAAGGTCCGTGGCCCAAGATGAACGCTTCCGAACGCGGCCGGTTGCTGAACAAGCTGGCCGACCTGATCGAGCAGCACCGCGAGGAGCTGGCCGCCCTGGAAACGCTCGACAACGGCAAGCCCTACCGCGACTCCTATCACGCCGACCTGCCGTTGACCATCAAGTGCTACCGCTACTATGCCGGCTGGGCGGACAAGATTCACGGCAAGACGATTCCCGTCGAAGGCCCGTTCTTTTGCTACACCCGGCACGAACCGCTGGGCGTGGTCGGGCAGATCATTCCCTGGAACTTCCCGCTGCTGATGCAAGCCTGGAAGTGGGGGCCGGCGCTGGCCACCGGCTGCACCATCGTGCTCAAGCCCGCCGAGCAGACGCCGCTGACGGCGCTGCGCGTCGCGCAACTCGCGCAGGAAGCGGGCTTCCCTGACGGCGTCATCAACGTGGTGCCGGGCTTCGGGCCGACGGCGGGCGCTGCCATCAGCGGCCACCCGGACATCGACAAGGTCGCCTTCACCGGTGAACACACCACCGGCCAGATCATCATGGAGGCTGCCGCCCGGAGCAACCTGAAGCGCGTCAGCCTGGAACTCGGCGGCAAGAGCCCCAACGTGGTCTTCGCGGATGCCGACATCGACGCGGCGGTCGAGGGCGCGTACTTCGGCCTGTTCTTCAACCAGGGCCAGTGCTGCTGCGCGGGTAGCCGGCTGTTCGTGGAAGAGAAAGTCCACGATCAGTTCGTCGAAAAGATGCTGAAGAAGGCGAAGTCGCGGCGCGTCGGCGATCCGTTCGACATGGCGACCGAGCAGGGCCCGCAGGTGTCGCAGGAGCAGTTCGACCGCGTCATGGGCTTCATCGACGCCGGCAAGAAGGACGGTGCGAAGCTGCTCTGCGGCGGTAAGCGCTCGGGCGACAAGGGCTACTTCATCGAACCGACCGTCTTCGACGACGTGCAGGACGACATGAAGATTGCCCGCGAGGAAATTTTTGGCCCGGTGATGAACATCCTGAAGTTCAAGGACGTGAACGAGGTCATCCAGCGCGGCAACCGCACCAACTTCGGCCTGGCGGCGGCGGTCTGGACGAAGGACGTGACCAAGGCGCATCGGCTGGCGAAAGACCTGCGTGCCGGCACGGTCTGGGTCAACTGCTACGACGTCTTCGACGCGGCGGCCCCGTTCGGCGGCTTCAAGATGAGCGGCTTCGGCCGCGAACTCGGCGAGTATGCCCTGGAACTCTACACGGAAGTGAAAACGGTGTACGTGAACTTGCAGTAGCCAGAATCTCCGGTTGGGCAGAGTAGGGTTTCCGCGACAGCGGGACCCTACTCAAGCCCTTACTTGACGCCTTTCGTCTGGTCTGAAAGTAGCGTCACGGAATCCGGAAACCTCCTCGCGTCCGAGTGGTTAGCCGCTGGATTGACGGCAGCAGTTGTTGCGGTATCGATCCGGTCGCCCACGATGAACGCTCGGATGCAGAACCGACGCTTACCGGCTTGCATTTCAAATTCAACGCCGGCAAAGCCCTTTTGAAGTAGCTCTTCTTCGCGGTGAGGTATAACCGAATCTTGTGGATGGCGGGTTGAAGAAAGGCGGCGTACTCTTGGTGGGAATCTGCTTTTGTCTTGGTTCAGCCTGATCTGGAAGAACGCTGCTGCGGAGTTAGGCTCTTTCAGACAATTGCTTCGTCCAGGCTCGGCGGAGGAATATCAATGAACCACCGGCCCAGACCTGGTAAGCGTTCCAGGTATTTTTCCCAGCGGCGTTGCTCCGCAGCCGTGCGTTTGACGCCCTGGGCGTACTGGGCCTGAACTCGCTGCACCTGGGGATGCACCCCGTTATACGTCATGCGGCGGGCGTAACCCAGGATGGCCGCTTCGCTGTCCAGTAGTTCGCCCCGCCCGTAGTTTTCCAGCACGCCCCAGCAGCGCTCCACGGGATGGTATTTGCTGTGGTACGGCGGGTAGTACGCCAGCCGGACCGTGACGCGCGGGCGCTGGGCAAACTGCACCAGCCGATACATGAACTGACTGCGATGACTGTGGTTCTCCGGGCCGTTATCCAAGTTGAGCATCGGACTGGGCCGCGTGTTCGTGTACCTCCTTCAGTTGGTCGAAGATGGCATCGGTTTCCGTGACTTTTTTGGGGGCGGCACTGGGCCACCTGGCGCCAGCGAAAGCCCCAGGCATTCAGTGTGGTCGTCATGGTCTGGATGGTGGGCCACTGTTCGTCGGTGTACCCGTGGCGGGCGATCAATTGCCGGCGGACCTCGGCGGCGGTCAGCCGGCTGTAGCGGCGCGTGCTGCGGAACGTCGGGTCGGTCTGACAGTGCTCCTGAACGATGGCCTGCATGTCGGCGCGCAGGTGGGGCCCATGAAACTCGGCGGGTTTGCGGCCGCGGGCGGCAAAGGCATCCAGGCAAGTGATGCCGGAATGGCGTTCGTGTAGCCCCTTGCGGACGGTTTCCCGCGCCCAGCCGAAGTACCGTTGTGCTGCGCGTTGGCCCAAACCCAGGCGGTCCACGGTCTGGGCCATGAACCGGCGGCGCTGGGCACCGTGGAGGGAGTCGGCGGTGTCGATCAACAAAGTCCGTAGGGCTTCGGTGAGTTCCATCGGTCAGCCTCCGGTAACGGGGAGGCAGTTAGGTTACACGGGCAGCTGCGAAAGTGTACATTTGCAGCTGGAAGAAGCATTAGTCTGAAAGCGCCTTGGACGAGGATTTTGCTGCTGAGCGGTTCCCTTTTACGCGAGGGTTTCCATGTAATTGCGGTCATCCCGGAGTGACAAGTCGGGCGTCCCTGGCAAGAAGAACCATGCCCTGCACCGTGGCCTCGCCGGTCAGCGAGCTTGGCCGTGCATCTCGAACCACCTCAGCACATACGCTGCCTTCATCGCCATGTGGCTCGGCCGCTGGGCGATGTCATGGGGGGCACCGGGCACTCGCACCAGCACCGTCTCGATCTTCCGCAGCTTCAGTGCCTGGTAGTATTGCTCCGATTCCGACATCGGCGTGCGGTGGTCGGCCTCGCCGGTGATGAGCATCGTCGGCGTTTGCACGTTGCCCACCAGCGCCAGCGGCGACCGCTTCAGGTAGTGCTCCGCGTGCTCCCACGGCGGCCCAGGAAACCAGTAGCGGGCGAAGAACGGATAGACGTCGGCGGTCAGCACGAAGCTGTACCAGTTGATGACCGGCTTGCAGACTACCGCTGCCCGGAAGCGATTCGTCTTGCCAATGATCCAGGCCGACAGCACGCCGCCGCCGGAGCCGCCGGTGACGAACAGGTTCTTGTCATCGACGTAGCCCAGCTTCAGGACCGCATCGACGCCGGACATCAGGTCATCGTAGTCGTGGCCGGGGTAGGCATGGTGGATCAGGTTGCCGAACTCCTCGCCGTAGCTGGTGCTGCCGCGCGGGTTGGCGTAGAAGACGACGTAGCCGGCCGCCGCGTAGAGTTGCATGTCGGCGGCGAAGCGTGGCCCGTAGTTGGCGAACGGACCGCCGTGGATTTCGAGGATCAGCGGGTACTGCTTCTTCGGGTCGAAGTTTGGCGGCTTGACGATCCAGCCGTGAATCTGGCGGCCGTCGTGCGAGGACTTGTAGCGGATCTCTTCCACGGTCCCCAGGGCCTTTTGGCCCAGAAGGCTGTCGTTGAGTCGGGTCAGGCGGCGGGCTTCCTTGTCCCCGGGTCGGCGAACCGCCACGTCCGCCGGGCGCTCCGGGCTGGTCAGCGTGAAGGCCACGGTGCCGTCGCCCGCGACGGAGAAGGAACCGCTGGCATAGGGCCGGTCCAGCGTCGTGCCGCCGATGTGGTCGGCCACGGTCTCGACCTTCGACGAGAGCGGATCGATGAAGCCAATCTTGGTGTCGCCCTGATCGTCGAACTGGAAGTACACCCGCTTGCCGTCGCGGCTCCAGATGGGGCTGCGGACATCACGGTCGAACTGGCCGGTCGATAGTTTCGAGCCGCTGCCGTCGCGGTTCATCAGGTACAGCCGCGTCACCTGGTAACCCTGCCGCTTGTCGTCGAAACCCAGGTAGGCGACCTGCTTGCCGTCGGGCGATAGGGCAGGGTGGCCATCCGGACCCTGGCGTTTTGTCAGGGCCTTGAGGGCGCCGTCGGCAACAGCCACCTCGTAGATCTCGGTGTTCAGAGGGTCGTGCGCGCCTTCGGGATTCCGGTTCGCGGTCACCAGCAGGGCCTTGCCGTCCGGCGTCCAGGCCAGCGGGCCGCGATGCTCGTGTGCACCTTTCATCAGCTGGCGAGGTGTACCGCCGTCGGCTGGCAGGACGAAGACGTGATGATAGCCTTCCTTGAGGTAGCCTTTACCGTCGTGGCGGTAGTTCAGCGTGCGGATTTCCTTGAACGGTTCGGCCCACTCAGCGCCGTCCGGCTTCGGCAGCTTGACTAGCGGCTCGGGACGCTCGACGACCTGCATGACGAAGGCGATGGACTTCCCATTCGGCGCCCAGGCCAGCTCCGACGGTGCCGCCGGCAGCTGACCCAGGCGAGCAGTCTGGCCCGTGTCCATCCAGCGGCGGTGAAGCTGGGGCGGCCCGTCGCCGGCGGTTCCAGACACGAAGAGCAACTGCTTGCCATCCGGCGACCAGCGTGGCGTGTGGTCGTTGGCGTCTCCGTTGGTGACTGGCCGGTGCTCGGTGCCGTCGGCGTTGATGATCCAGAGGTGCGAGCGGCGACGGTCCTTCTTGATGTCCATGAAGTTGCGAACGTAGACGATCTGCTTGCCGTCCGGCGAGACCTGCGGATCGGAGGCATGCTCCAGCTGGAACACGTCCATCGGTTGGAAGCGGTCAGTGAGTGTGTCAGCGGCTTGCGATGCTGCCTCAACAAACGGAGCCACGACAACAGCAATAATGAAGAGAAATCGCGGTGGTTTCATGGCATGGCTCCTCGGTGGCACGATGTGGCAAGTCCAGCCCAGGATACTCCCGCGCCGCAGCAAGAAACAGGGGCTGCCCAACCATGGTGGAGGTGCGCGGCGGGTGGACCGTGGCCTGCATGCGCTGGTGACCGACCTTCACGAACGCGGGTTGGACCCGGATGTAGCCGTGGTGGTCTGGGGCGAATTCGGCCGCACGCCGAAAGTCGGCCGGGACGGCGGCACCGGCAATCGCTCCGACGGCCCCGATCACTGGACGGAAGCGGGTTTTGCGCTCATCGCGGGAGGCGGGCTGCGGATGGGACAGGCCATCGGCGCCACGGACGGCCGTGGCGGGCGTCCGCGGGGCAGCGCCAATCGACCTCAAAACGTGCTCGCCACCCTGTATCACGTGCTCGGCATCGACCCTCACGCGACACTACCAGACCTCACGGGGCGGCCGATGTACCTGCTCGATGATCCCGAACCGATCAGGGAACTGGTCTAGCCCTCCAGGCTCGTGCCAGTTTGGTCCGCGCCGTCTTATCCAACGATACGCTCGACCACGCCCCGCATGGTCAGGGTATCGAAGAACTCGCGAAACTTGACGACCTGCCCGCCGACGATGGTAAAGACCTGCACCCATTCCAGGACCAGTTGCTCTTCCAGCGGCTCCAGTCGCACGGTTTCGCGACACATCACCACGACCTGACGGCCCTGCGCCACCACGTCGCGCACTTCGGCCCCGATGTGCTGATAACCGCTGAAATTGCGCCGCAACGCGCTGGCGGCGTCCCGCTTCCCGCGCACCGTGCCGCAGAACGGCAGTTCGGCGGGGCCGAGAATCTGCCACTCAATGTCTTCGCCCAGGTGCTCCACCACCGTGTGGTAATCGCCGCGCAAGATGGCTGCGTACAGTTGCTGCACCAGACGCACGTTCGCGGTTTCCTGGTGCTTGGCTTCGGCTTCCGGATCATCCTGGAGGAAGCAGCGATACACCTGTTCGGGCAACGGCAAGGCATCCTCGGGCATGTTCCACCTCCTTGTGGATCAGCTGGTGACCGCACCCTCCGAGGCAGAGCGGACGGTCTTGGCGTACTTGGCCAGCACGCCGCGCTTCTCGCGCAGTTCCGGCTTCTTCCAGGCTTCGCGGCGCTTGGTCAACTCGGCCTCGCTGAGATTGACCGCCAGCAACTTGGCGGCGGCGTCAATCGTGACGCTGTCGCCGTCCTTCAGCAAAGCGAGCGGTCCACCGACCCAGGCTTCGGGCGCGACGTGGCCGACCACCAGGCCGTGCGTGCCGCCCGAGAAGCGGCCGTCGGTGATGAGGCCAACGCTGTCGCCGAGGCCCTGGCCGATCAGTGCGCCGGTGATCGACAGCATCTCGCGCATGCCCGGCCCGCCGACCGGCCCTTCGCCGCGGATGACCACCACGTCGCCCGCCTTGATCTGTCGGCTGGCAATCGCCTGGAAGCACTTCTCCTCGCCGTCGAAAACCTTCGCGGGGCCCGTGATCTTCGTGGACTTCAGCCCGGCGATCTTGCACACCGCGCCTTCCGGAGCCAGGTTGCCGTGCAGGATGACGATGTGCCCCGATGCATGCAGCGGCTTCTCCAAGGGCAGCACCACCGTCTGCTTCGGATTGCGATAGATGCTGGGAATGTCCTTCAGGTTCTCCGCCAGCGTCTTGCCGGTGACGGTGATGCAGTCGCCGTGCAGCATGCCGGCTTCGAGCAGGGCTTTCAGGACCGGAGGCATACCACCGACCTTGTAGAGATCGTGCATCACATACTTGCCGCCCGGTTTCAGGTCCGCCAGGTGCGGCACCTTGGCCCCGACGCGGTCGAAGTCCTGGAGCGTCCACTCCACATCGGCTTCGCGGGCGATGGCCATCAGGTGCAGCACGGCGTTGGTCGAGCCGCCCAGGGCCAGCACGAAGGTGTAAGCGTTTTCCAGCGACTTGCGCGTGATGATGTCGCGCGGCTTGAGCCCCTGCTGGATCAGCTTGACCAGCGCCACGCCGGCCTGCATCGTTTCGCGTTCCTTGGCGGCCGACACCGCCGGATTGCTGGCGTCGTAGGGCAGCGACATGCCCATCGCCTCGATGGCCGACGACATGGTATTCGCCGTGTACATGCCGCCGCAGGAGCCCGCGCCGGGACACGATTCGCACTCGATCTTGTGGACGCCCTGGTCGTCCAGCTTGCCGGCCTGGTGCTTGCCGACAGCCTCGAAGATGCTGACGATGTCGAGGTCTTCACCGTGCGCGCCGGTGCCGGGGAGGATGCTGCCGCCGTAGACGAAGATGCTGGGAATGTTGAGCCGCGCCATGCCCATCAGGCAGCCGGGCATGTTCTTGTCGCAGCCGCCGATGGCAATGAGCCCGTCGTGGTTCATGCCGCCGGAGACGACTTCGATACTGTCGGCGATGACCTCACGCGACACCAGGCTGTAGCGCATGCCCTGGTGGCCCATCATGATGCCGTCCGAAGCAGTCGGCGCGCCGAAAATTTGCGGCACGCCGCCGCCGGCGCGCACGCCTTCGATGGCTTTCCGCGCCAGCCGGTCGAGGTGTGCGTTGCAAGGGGTGATGTCACTGTAAAGCGAGGCGACGCCGATCATCGGCTTGGTAAAGTCGTCGTCCAGGAAGCCGACGGCGCGGAGCATGGCGCGGTTCGGAGCGCGGCCCACGCCGCCCGTGGTAACGAGGCTTTTCCGTTTATCGTCGGCACTCATGGCTGCATCTCCCGCTACGGTGTGTCTTGGCAAAGGCAATTCAGATAGCGTATGCTCGAAGCCGCGACTGGCAATCGTTGAATGACCTGCGGAGGCGAGCGGCGGGGTTCATCCCCGCCGT
>JAEUIF010001174.1 GCA_016795185.1 Planctomycetia bacterium
CGGTCACGGAACCGCCGCCGGCCCCGACCTGAGGCGGGTGAACCGTCGCCGACAACCAGTAGCGGAGGCGTCCGGGCGCGGATGGTGCGCGCCGGCAGGGGCGCGCCAGCCGCGCGCACGGCGTGCGCGGGCGGCAACGAGTGGCGCCGCCGACCTCCGCAGGTGCGCGGGGGCGGCCAACTCCTTCAGCCCGCTGCCTTCAGTGGTTCAAACAATCAAAGCAGCCAACCAGGATTCAAAGATAGGGGCTGGTGAGAAATGCGGGCTAGTCCGCATGGTCCCGTTGGTGCTGATTCTATCCCCGCATCGCGGTTTCCAGAAGCTTCAGGTCGATGGCTTCGAGGATGGAGGCGAGCTTCTTGGCGTCGGCCCGCTTGCGGAGGTCGCGGTCGCCGGCTTTGACGGCATCAGCGAGCGAGCAAGGCGGTAGAGTGTAACCATCTGCATAACGGTTGCCCGCAACGTGCAGGATGAGATAGTCCCGTCGGCGGTCGCTGCCACGGAAATACATTTGCACGCCCACGACCGTTCGCCGGCCACGCCGAACCACGACAAGCCAGATGCCGCTGACCAGTTGTCCGATGCGCACGCGCAGCCGGCGGCGTAGTTCCTCCCGGTTCTCCGGTTTGGCATTCCGCAGCACCTCGACCAGCGATTGAGTTTCTCCAAGACTGCTCGCCGCTCCGCTGTCCGCCTCGTGCTGTAGTTCCGCCCGTCGCTCGCTGACCTGCTTCTTCTCGGCTTGCAGGTCCGCAATCAGATCAAGGAAGGCGTCAAAGTCGCCCGTGGTCCGCGCCCGCTGCCGAGTCCGCTCCAGGCGGTTGTCGATGTCGAGCAGCCGGCCGGACAGCTGGGCGATTTCCGCCTTGCGTCCGTTCGTGGGGCCGTTGCTGTCCGCGATGTCGGCCGGGTCCAGTTCGGTCAGGGCGGACAGGATCGAGTCCTCGAAGACGGGATAGCTGAGGCGCGGCCCGTGGGCCTTGCCCGACTCTTGCGTCTGCATGAGGTAGCGATAGCGCAACCGCTCACCGTCCGTCTTCCGCCCCATTGCGTGGACGATGTTCATGCGCTCGCCGGTCAGGGCACAGTGCAACAAGCCGGTGAACAGGTTCGGCTCGCCCTTACCCTTGCGGCCCGAACCGCGCACGCCCTTGCCGCCCCGGCGGAACTTGCCGCTGGCGTCGAAGTCGCCGCCGCGCGATTGCAGCGCGGACTGTGCCGTTTGCCATTCCCGCTCGCCGACCACGGCGGGGTAGTAGTTCGGGATCGGCGCGCCGTCCGGCACCACGCTTTTACCCTGCTGCTTGTTGGGTTGGTGCGTTCCCATCGCCGCCGGGTTAGTCAGGATGCGATGCACGTAGGTCTTCGTCCACAGCCCCGTCTTGCCGAATGCCGGCACGCCCTCGGCCGTCAACTGCGCGGTGATGCGGTGGACGCCCAGCCCTTCGCAGGCCAGCGCAAAGATGCGACGCACGGCGGCCACGGCCTGCGGCTTTTCGCGGAAGCCGCCCGCCGTCACGTCCAGCCAGGCCGGGCAGGTCTTCATCAGCGGCCCGCCGCCGGCGCGTGCCTTGGCCCGCGCCCGCTTCCAGCCGTCCGCCCGTCGGTGTGCCTTCATCTCGCTTTCTTCCCGCGCCCGCGCGAAGACGATCAGCGGTTCGATCAGCGCCAGCGCGTCGGTGCCGTCCGGCGAATACTCTCGCTCCGGTTGCAAGGTCACGATGGTAATGCCGTGGTCCTGCAACTCCATGAACAGTTGCAGCGCCGGCCTGATCTGGTCGCGGCTCAGCCGGTCCAGGCTTTCGACGATCAGCGTGCTACCCCTCGGCACCCGCCCCGTGCGGCACGCCTCCAGGAAGCCGGCGAGCGCGCCTTCCCGCACGTTGTCCCCACGGAACGCGCTGACGCCGAGGTCGTGCAGGGTCAGGGTGTCATCGAGGTGCAGTTTCTTGCGTTCGCAGTAGGCCCGCGACAGTTCCGTCTGCCGGTCCAGGCTGCCGCCGGTGGCTTGCTTCTTTAGCGAAAAGCGGATGTAGGAATAGGCGCGTCGCTTCGACATGGCGGGACTCCTGCGTGGGACTCCCGCCATCGTATCATGATTATCTAAACAGTCAACGTCTTCTCGAAGCCGTAGAAACTCATCTGGATCAGGTTAATCCGCTCGACGCCCGCGGGCCGCGAGTGCTTGAACAGTTCGTCCGGCGTGAAGGAGCGCGGCTTCATGTTTTCGACCGTGTAGCCGGGCGCGAGTGGGTAGTGTGACAGGTCGGGCGTCCAGACGTGGACGTGGGCATCGATGCATTTCATGGTTAGCCCTCGATGGTGTGCCGCTGCTATCTTATTCCCGTAGGGCGACACCGCCAGACAGT
>JAEUIF010001236.1 GCA_016795185.1 Planctomycetia bacterium
AGCCAGACCATGATGACGGCCTTCGACGATCTGCGTTCCGCGGCTTGCAGACGCAGCACATCGGCCAGCGTCAGCCCGCCGACGCACAGCCCGCCGAGCTTGAGGAAGTTGCGCCGCGACAGGCCGTCGCAGGTCTGGCCGCTGGCACGCCGGGAGGAGAAGGTCAGCATGGGGGAACTCCGGTGGGGAGTGGGTTGGCCGTTCGGAGCCCCTCTCCCCTGGCGGGAGAGGGGCGACAATGTTCTGTTATTTCGCCAGCTTCAGCACGTTCGGCTCGCGCTGAGCGGTCCAGAAAATGGCCTGCGTCAGCAGGCGGCGAAAGTTGTCGTCCTGAAAGTCCTCGGGCACGCCCATCGAGGAATAGATGGTTCGCCCGCCCTTGTAGGTGTGCGCCCAGGTGACGGGCTGCGGGGTCTTGCGTTCCGATTCGACGACCTGGAGGACGATGGCATCCTCGGCCAGCTTGCCGTTGTTGTAGTAGCCCTTCGAGGTGATCGGGCCGACGCCCTGGACCACCGCATGTCCGGCCTGCTCCTTGACCGGAATGGCCTTGAAGGGCGTGGAGTAGCTGCCCGCGCCCTTGTAGTCGCCGCCGAGCACCTGGCGGTCGAAGACTTCGTTGTCGGCCGGCTGGAACGCATGGCTGGCGGTGCGCAGCGCGACGACCGGCTTGCCCGCTTCCCAGTGAGCGCGGATGAGGGCCATCTGTTCTTCCGGCAGGTTCATCCGGCGCAGGAAGACGACCAGCACATCGGCGGACTTGAGCGCTTCCAGGTTGGGCAGCGATTTGCTGTCCTTGCTGAAGGACGTGGTGCATTGCACGCGGTAGCGTTCTTCGAGGTACTTCTTGAAGCCCGTCAACGATTCGACCGGGCTATACTCGCCCGAGCCGAGCATGTGAACCTTCAGCGGGGCGGGTTCCTGGCCAACGGCGTGGACGGCCAGCAAGGCGAACAGCGACAGCGCCAGGCAGCAACGTTTCATGGCGGGCTCCGCGGGTTGGGAGGGCAGCGAGGCGGGCTTCACGGGCAAGTCATGCCTATCCACGTTGCGGGCCGGGCCGTTCGTTTCAAGAAAAGCGCGCAGCGTTTACTTTTATCGGAAGGCGTACAGGCAGCCGTCATCGCCGCCGATCAGCAGATGGCCGTCGGCGGCGACGGGCGAAGCATGGCAGGTGCCGTCGAGTTGCGCGGACCAGAGCACCTTGCCGTCCGGGTCGGTGAGGAAGACCTTGCCGCTAACGGAGGCGAAGGCCAACTTGTCGCCGAGCGCCAGCGGCGTGCCCATCGCGGCGAGCTGTGCCGCGCCGGACAGACCGCAGGACTTCAGGCGCAGCACGCCTTCGAGCGTGGGAATCTTCTCCAGCGGCTTGCCTTCCTGCTCGAGATCGGTCACGGCCGCGCCGTGGGTGCCGTACTGGCTCTGGATGCCGGAGACGTAGATCTTGTTTTGCAAGAAGGCCATGCTGCCCCAGCCCCAGGAGGCATCGCCCAGCCGCAGCCGCTTGCCGGTGGCGGGGTCCAGCTCGACGAGGTAGTGGACGTTGCGCACCCAGAGTCGGTCACGATGAACCGCGAGAGCTTCAACCGACAGCGGCACGAACGAGCGCCAGAGCTCCTGGCCGGTCTTCAGGTCGAGCGCGTAGACCCATTCGGTCCACTGGCCGCAGTAAACGCGGTCGCCGTACACAACGGGCGGTACCTGCACGCAGTAATCGCCGCAGCGGTAGCTCCAGAGCTTCTTCCCGGTGGTGCGGTCGAGTGCGTAGAGGCGGTGATCGTTCGCCCCGAAGAGGACCAGGCCGCCCACGACCACGGGCGAACCGCGCACCGGGCCGCCGGCCGCGAAGGTCCAGCGCCGCTTGCCGGTGGCGGTTTCGAGGGCGAAGCACTCGCCGCTATCGGAACCGCCGTAGACGAGTCCGCCGGCGACGGCGGGCGAGCAACGCAGCGGCGCGCCGGCGGCGAACTCCCAGACAGGCTTGCCGGTCTGGAGATCGACGGCGTGCAGCTTGCCGGAATCGGCGGCACAGTAGACCACACCGTCGCGCACGGCCGGCGCGCCGCCGAGTCGTTCCCCGGCGGCAAACTTCCAGCCAAGTTCCAGAGACGCGGGCAGCGTCGTGCCTTCCAGGCCGGCGCGGCTGGGGCCGCCGCCGAGCATCGGCCAATCGCGGCCGGGCCGAGGTTTGTCCTGGAGGTCCGGGGCAAGCAGCGCGGCGACGGTTGCGGGCGGCGCAGGCGGGCTCACGTCGCGGGCCTCGGGCGTGGTCGGTTCGCCCTCGCGCGCCGGCACGAAGCAGTAGACGCAGCCGTCGCGGCTGTGGAAGTAGAGTCGGCCGTAGGCCAGCGCCGGTTCGCCGCAGATGGTGTTGCCGGTGGAGAAGTGCCAGACGGACTTCCCGGTCTTCAGGTCGATGGCATGCAGGGTGCCGGTGTGGCCGAGTTCGCGCGGCGGGGCCTTGCCGTACTGGAACGTGGGCAGGTTCTCCAGGTCGCCAGTGGACGGCACGCCGGTGCCCACGTAGGCGTAGCCGCCGGCCACGGACGGGCTGCAACAGCCGGAGTTCGCCTTGCCCTGGAAGTGCCAGAGTTGCTTGCCGGTGGCTCGCTCCACGCCAATGACATCCGAGCCGTAGGGCTTGATGAGCACCAGGTCGCGGGTCAGGGTGGCGGGCGAATAGTGGAAGCGTTTCGGCGCTTGCCAGAGCGATGCGCCGGTGCGGGCGTCCAGCAGGTGAAAGCGGCTGTCCTCGGACTGGAAGCCGGCGCAGCCCACCGCCTGGCCGTCCGTGGTCAGCGAGGTCCAGGGGAAGACGCCCTTGCGCCGCCAGAGTTCCTTGCCGGTCGCCGCGTCGAGGGCGATGGTCGCGCCCTCGGTGGACTGCTTCCAGGTGTGCGAGGTACGAGTCGCCACGAACACCCGGCCGCCCGCCGCCACGGGAGTCAGTGCCGCAATGCCGTCTTCCTTGCCCAGCCCGACGCGCCAGACGGCCTTGCCCGTGGCGGCGTCGAAGGCGGTCACCGCTGGTTCCGCGCCGCCTTCGCTGCCATAGACCTTGCCGTCGAGTACCGGCAGACCGGCCTTGTGCGGGTCGATGCCCTCGGCCGAAAGGGGCTGCCGCCAGAGGTCTTTCCCCGTCGCGGCGTCCAGCACCAGGATCGACGCGGACTTCGGCTGGCTGACGCCGCCTTCACGAATCAGCAGGTGCAGCCGGCCGTCGGCGTAGGTCGGCACCGTGCGGATACCGCCGGGAATGCCGGTGCGTTCCCAGAGGAAGCGGCCGGTGCGGGCGTCGAGGGCGAGCAGGGCTTTCGTGTTATGCACACTGACGAACAGCTTGCCGCCGGCCACGACCACGCCGCCGCCTGCATCGCTGGAGGCATCGCCGTCGAGGCGATAGGTCCAGGCCAGCTTGAACGGCGGCTTGATGGTGGCATCGGGCGAGCAACCGGAGGTGCCCGCATCGCCCTTGTAGCCGGGCCATTCGGGGCCGGTCAATGTCGGCTCGGCGGCCGGGACGGTGAGCAACGAAGCGAGCAAGCAGGGGAGGAGCGCGTTCATGGCGGGTTACCTTTCCCGGCGAGCGGCGGACGTGAGCCCGCTGTTCGTGTGAGAAAACAGCGGGCGGACGCCCGCCGCTCGTCGAGAACAAGAGTCTGTTCACTCGGCGGGCAGATCCCACAGCTGCACGGTCTTGTACCAGCCGGCGGCGGCCAGGGTGCGGCCATCGGGCGAGTAGGCCACCGCGTTGGCGCTGCCGGGCAGCTTGAAGGTCGCCAGTTCCTGGCCGTCGGCGACGCGCCACCAGCGGGCCGTGCCGTCCTGGCTGGCACTGGCGACGGTACGGCCGTCCGGCGCGAAGGCGACGGCACGGACCTCGCGGCTATGGCCGAGCAGACAACGCAGCTCGTGTCCCGTGGCGGTATCCCAGAGCCGCACCGTGCGGTCCCGGCTGCTGCTGACCAGCTGGCTGCCGTCCGGCGAGAAGGCCAGGGCATAGACTTCGCTGGCGTGGCCCAGCAGCAGTTGCCGGACCTGCTCGCGGCTGAAGTCCCAGAGCTTGATGACACCGTCGCGGCCGGCGCTGGCCAGCGTCTGGCCATCCGGCGAGAAGACCACGCTCCAGACGCCGCCGACATGGCCATCGAGCACGGCGCGCGTCTGGCGGCGTTCCAGGTCCCACAGGCGGATTTGCGAGGATTCCTGCCCGTGCGCCCCCGCCACGACGAGGGTCTTGCCGTCCTTGCTGAAGGCCAGGGCTTCGATCCAGGTGCGATGGCCCGGCAGGGAGGCAACTTCCTTGCGTGCGGCCCAGTCCCAGACGCGCGTCAGCGGCGGTTGGTCGCCACCGGCCGCCAGCAGCTTCCCATCACGCGAAAAGGCGAATGCCCGCACGTCCGCGTGCAGGGTGTTATCCAGCGCCACCGGCTCCTGGTCCGCTCCGGCCTCGACCTGCCAGAGCCGCACCTGGCCCTGACTGCCGCCGGTGACGAGCAACCGGCCGTCCGGGGCGAAGGTCAGCGCCCAGATGCGCTGCAACGACGCCGGCAGGCTGTCGCGCGGCCGACTGAACTGCGTCGGCATGGGCAGCGAGGCCAGCGATTCGGTCAGCGAGCGGGCGATGGAGAACGTGCCCGGCGACAGGGCGACCGATTCGCCGTCGCTGCGGCGGGTGAGCTGCGCGGAGCCCTTTTCCAGATCGACGCGGGTGGCTTCCTGCGAGTTCACCAGGCTCAGGCGCGTATCTTGAAGCACGACCCGGGCGTGCGGCGTCATCAGCACCAGCGGCTGGCCGTCCGCTTGCTTGGCCACGTCGGCGCTGAGCGCGCCGTCGAGCAGCACCACGCGCTTGCCGGCGGTTCCGGAGCGGGTACCGTCGGTCAACTCGCCGAGGGTGGAATCCGGGCCGATTTCGAGACGGGTATCATCGGCGTAGACGAGGACCGCGCCGCTTTCCTCGCCGACGGTCCGCAGGCCCTGGCCCGAACGCACCGCGCCGCCGGCCTGGGCGGGCTGCGTCGTCTGCCCACTGACGATGTAGACTTCGCCCGCGACGCGCTCCACCCGCGCGACCACCGGACTGGCGGTGGGACGAATGAGCCAGAAGGCGACGGCGACCGCGAGCAACAGGACAGCTGCCACCAGCAGCCAGCGTGCCGGGGCGAGCGAACGCTGCGCCGGTGCGCGGGCCGGTTCGGCGCGCGGCTCGGCGGCAAGGGCGGCGGCGATGGCGCTTGCGACCTGCGGCAATTCGGCCTGCGCGGCCAGCTCGCCCAGCGCCCGGTCGAGCCGGCAGTAGGCGTGGGCGTGCTCCCGGCATTCGGCGCAGTCCGCCAGGTGCGTGTCGAGTCCGTCGGCATCGTCGGGCGCGAGCGCGCCGGCGAGCAAGTCGCTGAGCCGCAGGCGGGCCTGGTCGCAGGGGAGTGGCATCACGAATGCTCCGGGGCGAGTCGGCCGCGCACGCAGTCCGCCAGGGCCAGCCGGGCGCGGTGCAGCAGCGTGCGGACGGTGTTGCCGTTCAGGCCCAGCTGGCGGGCCACATCGGTCAACTTCTCGCCCTGAAAGTAGTGGGCCGTCAGGATCGCGGCGGCCTGACCTTGCAAGCGCTTCAGGCACTCGCCCAGGGCTTCGCGTTCCGGCCCCACCGCCGCCGGGGTCGGGTCGTCGTAGACGGCTTCGAGAATTTCCTCCACCGTGGGCCGCAGCCGGGCGGCCTTCCGGCGTTCGGACAGCGCCTCGCGGCGAGCGATGCCCTTGAGCCAGCTGCCGAAATCGACTTCCGGAAACAGGAAGCCAATTTTGCGGTAAGCGATCAGCGCCGTCTGCTGCACCACGTCCTGGGCGATGTGATGGTCGGCGCAGAGGCTGCGGCCGTAGGCGTACAGCATGGGCAGATAAGGGCACAGCGCGCGGCCGAACGCATCCCGGTCGCCGGCCTTGGCCAGTTCCAGGAGGCGGGCTTCGGGAACCTCGGCAGGTCCGGCAGACATGGCGCGCACTCCTCCGCAGCTCACGCTCCCAACGTCGCCCGGAGTCGCGTTCGTTTCAAGAAAATCTTGAAAGTTCGAGTTCGTAGTTCCGCCTTCAGGCGGCGAGTCGCTCGCCGCCTGAAGGCGGAACTACGAACTGAGGAATGCGAAACTGGTGGCGGTCGGCGGGCCGCCGGACTATCCTAGCGTCCGGGGGAGTAGACTCGGAGCCACCGCAGGCCCTGCCGTCCGCGTACCAGGGGAGAACCATGACCGCCGTCGCATCGCCGCGCCAGCACCTTTTCATTCCGTGGGCCGTGCAGGAGCGCGAGACCCAGCTGCTCGATTACGAGCGCGGCGAAGGTGTCTATTTCTGGGATCGCCAGGGCCGCAAGTACCTCGACGGCCTGGCGCAAATTTTCAACTGCAACCTCGGTCACGGCAATCGCCGGGTGATCGACGCGATCCGCGCACAGGCCGAGAAAGCTTGCTGCGTTTCGCCCGTGCTGATGACCGAGGACCGCAGCCGGCTGGCCGCCGCCCTGCTCGCCAAGACGCCCTCGGAGTTGAAGAAGTGCTACTTCGTCAACAGCGGCAGCGAGGCCGACGACCAGGCGTTCATCATGGCCCGCATGATGACTGGCCGGCCGAAAATCTTCGCCAAGTACCGCAGCTACCACGGGACGCTGCTCGGCGGGCTGGGAGTCGGCGGCGATCCGCGACGCGCGGCCATCGAACCGGGGCCGCCCGGCACCGTGCGCTTCTTCGATCCGTTCTGCTATCGCTGCGATTTCGGCCAGAAGTACCCCGACTGCAAGCTGCACTGCGCCGATGCGCTGGAACGGCAGCTGCAACTCGAAAACCCGTCCACGGTGGCGGCCATTGTGGTCGAGCCGGTGACCGGAGCCGCCGGCGGCTTCCCGCTGCCCGACGGCTACTTCACGCGCTTGCGCCAGCTGTGCGACAAGTACGGCATCCTGCTCATCGCCGACGAGGTCATCACCGGCTTCGGCCGCACCGGGGCCTGGTTCGGCGTGCAGCACGAGAACATCGTGCCCGACATGATGGTGATGGCCAAGGGCCTGACCTCGGGCTACGTGCCGATGGGGGCGGTCGTGGTCCGCGAGCACGTCGCCAAGCACTTCGAGAGCAAGATGCTGCCGCTGGGCAGCACCTACACAGCGCACCCGCTGGCCTGCGCCGCAGCCCTGGCCTGCCTGGAAGAGTACGAAGGGCGTGGGCTGATCCCGCACGCGAAGAAGATGGGAGAGTTGCTGTTCCAGCGGCTTAACCGTTTGGCGGAATCGCATCCGATTGTCGGCGATGTGCGCGGCAAGGGGCTGCTGGCGTGCCTGGAACTGGTGCGCGACCGGAAAGCCAAGACGCCGCTGGTGCCGGCCAACACCGATTCGCCGCTGCCGATGCAGATTCGCAACCGGTCCTGGGATGAAGGGCTGCACCTGCTGGCGCGCGGCAGCTTGCTGATGCTGTCGCCGCCCCTCAGCATCCAGCCGGCGGAGATCGACGAGCTGGTCGAGAAGCTCGACCGCATCCTGACGTGGTTGGAAAAGACCGTCGGGTTGGTATTACGATGCGGTCCCCACAGCGGACCCAACGGAAATCCGTAGGGTCCGCTGTGCGGACCACTTTAACATTTCACTTCTTCAGCTTCTCGTT
>JAEUIF010001289.1 GCA_016795185.1 Planctomycetia bacterium
GTGAAGCTCGCGGAGGCCGCTTGAGAAATCTGCCCGCGCCGGCAAGATTTCAGACATTAGCATTGCAAAGCCGTGGGCATGGCACCCCATTCGTCGAAGCCGAATTCCGGTCGTAACGATGCACTAGGCTGTTTCTGACAATCCCATTCCTGGTAAAATCGGCACCAAGATGATCGTATTTCCCAAAAAACTCAGAGTTCGGGAAGCCGCTTTCTGAACATCCGTTCAATTCTCAGAAACAGCCTAGAGCAATTTGCGACCGGCTGTAGCGGTCCGCACAGCGGACCCTACGAGATTACTGTAGGGTCCGCTTTGCGGATCGAAGCGCCGGGTGCTACACCCATTTGCAAACTGCTCTAGGTTGTCCCGGCGAAGTTATAGGCTGCCGCCGCGCGCCACAGGTATTGCAAGCCGCTCAGCGCCGTCGCGGCGAGCATGGCGTAGATCAGCACATCGCGGATCAGTTGCAGTCCGCGCGCCAGGCTGTCGTCGCCGGCCGCGTGCATGGCCGCGAACACGCCGAACAGCGTGGCGCACTGAAGCACCATCTTGATCTTGCCCAGCCAGTCCGCGCCGAAGTTGATGCCGGCGTTTTCCAGGAAGCCGCGCAGGCTGGTGATAATCAGTTCCCTTGCTACCACCAGCGTCGCCATCCAGGCCGTCAACCCGCTATCGGGGATCGGCACCAGGAAGATGTAGGCTCCGCAGATCAGCACCTTGTCCACCAGCGGGTCGAAATTCCGGCCGACGGGCGAGCAGATGCCCTGTTTGCGGGCGAAGTAGCCGTCGAGATAGTCCGTCACCGCCGCGATGGCGAAGACGACCACGCAGGCAACCCACTGCGCCCAGGCAATCAGGCCGAACAGCACGAACGCCAGCACCAGGCGGGAAGCCGTCAGGTAGTTCGGCAGATTGAAGACCGGCGGACGGGCAGGACTGGCCGTGGCCATGATCGCGTTCCGTAGTTTTGCCCCCTCGCCCCTGGCGGGAGAGGGGTTGGGGGTGAGGGGGAAGCTGTTGCAAAGTCCGCCCCCTCACCCCACCCCTCTCCCGCCAGGGGCGAGGGGAGAAAACTGATTTGCTGAGGCCGCACCCATGTTCACCGCCCTGCTGGCCGCTCTCTTCGCCACGGCCGATTCGCCCGTCAAGAGCGACGAGGTCGTCGTCTTCTTCCCCACGTTCGCGAAGCTCGACGCGGACAAACAGCACTGGACGCTGCCCATCCACGGCTGGATTTTCGAGCCGGAGATGGACAGCATCCGCCGGCGCTTCGCCCTTGGCATGCTCCGCCGCGCGCTCGACCTCGACGAAAACGACGCGGAGGCGGCTTACTTCCAGCAGCGGGCGCGGGCTTTCCTGGTGGACAACGAAGCCGGCAAGAAAGTCCCGATCCGGCTGGGTGAGCGCACCGTAGTGCTGGACGAAGCCGACGAGCGCGGCCACTTTCGCGGCGAGCTGCGCCTAGCCGCCGACGAGGCCCGCAAGCTCTGGAAGGATAAATCGGGCTGGCTCGACTTCCAGGCCGTGCTGCGCGAGGGCGACAACCGCAGCTTCACGGGCCGGGTGCAGCTCATCGGCGACGAGGGCGTCTCGGTCATTACCGACATCGACGACACCATCAAGATCAGCGAGGTCACGAACAAGAAAGCCCTGCTGGCGAATACGTTTCTCCGCGAGTACCGCGCGGTGCCCGGCATGCCGGAGGTCTACGCCCAGTGGACCAAGAGTGACGCCGTGTTTCACTACGTCAGCGCCAGCCCCTGGCAGCTCTACGAATTCCTCGACGAGTTTCGCGGCAAGGCGGGCTACCCGGCAGGCAGCTTCCACATGAAGACGTTTCGCTGGAAGGATACGAGCTTCCTCGGTCTGTTCCAGTCGCCGGAGAAGTACAAGCCGGCGGTGATCGAGCCGATCTTGCAGGCGTTCCCCAAACGCA
>JAEUIF010001326.1 GCA_016795185.1 Planctomycetia bacterium
CGCTCGACCGCCTGAAGGCGGAACTACGAACTACTTTCGTGGGTAGCGCTCGCTGTTCGTTCAAACCGCTGATTAGCCGCCCGTAAACTGGCTTCCGCATCCACACCATGCTGCCGGGCCAGCTGGGCCAGGGCAAAGAAGAGTTCACCGATGCACCATTCGAGTCGGGCCTGCGTACCCTCGTGCGTATCCCGCAACGCGACTTCCAGTGCCGCGAATGCCTCGCGCACGCCTGGCAGATCGCCTGAAGGCTGTGGAGCGACCTCGCCCAGCTTCTGCGCCCGCAGCAACGCCGGCAGGCTCTCCGGAACGCGGGGTGACTTTTCGACCGCCTGGCCCGCCTTCTCGGTCGCCTTGATCCGTTCCCAGTGTTGCTTGACCTCGTCGCTGCTAGCGACGCGCACATCGCCGAAAACGTGCGGATGGCGGCGAATCATCTTCTCCTTGATACCCCGCACCACGGCCGGAATAGCGAAGGCACTCCGGTCGGCCGCGACCTGGGCATGCAGCACCACTTGCAGCAGCACGTCGCCGAGTTCTTCCTGGAGCGCCGCATCGTCCGCGCGCTCGATGGCATCGAGGACTTCGTAGGCTTCCTCGATGAGATAGCGCCGCAGGGTGCGATGGTCCTGCTCCAGGTCCCAGGGACAGCCGGTCACGGGCGTCCGCAGCGCCTGGATGACGCTCACGAATTCCTGAAACTCACGCGCGGCTTCATCCAGTTCCATCCGTTCGACCTCCGCGCGGAGTGGCGGACCCAAAATCACTCACCCAACACCACATGCCAACGAACAAGCCCGAAGCGCAACCTGGGTTAAGTATATACCCTGGCTGCACTTCGGGCTTGCGATTCAGCGACGCTTCAAGCCGCTCCCGTTAGACTGAACCGCTGGGTCCGCCACTCTGCCACGCGGGAGGTTTGGCGGACCCAGCCGCTGGCGCATCGTCAAATAGGATGTTGCCCGAAGGAATGATGGGTGGCACGTCCCTCGGTACTCCGAGGGCGTGCGAGCCGCTCCCCACGCCCTCGGAGTACCGAGGGACGTGCCACCCAAGTGAAGCCTTCCGCAACAGGTCGCTTGATTTTGCACTAGGTTGGCGGTGGATGCCGTCGCTCATTTCTTATCTTGAATCCGCGCGATCGCCGCCGCCGCCGCCTGCCGGACCACGGCGTTGTCGTCCTTGAGCAGCGGTTGCAGCGCGGGCAGCGCGTCCTTCGCGGCGGGGCCGAGTTGGCCCAGAACATAAGCGGCCGAGCGCCGGGCCTGTTCATCCTTGTCCTTCAACGAGGCGATCAGCGTCGGCACAACGGTGGCTGCTTGCTTCGGATCGAGTTGCGTCAGCACATCGGCGGCGCTGATGCGTACCGTGCTGTCGGCGTCCTGTAACGCGGCGGTCAGTGCGGGCAGCGCCGGTTTCGCCGGCTCGCCGATGCGGCCCAGCACCGCGATGGCCGCCACCCGCACGTTCTTCTCGGGGTCTTTCAACGCGCCCGCCAGCGATTGCACCACCGGCTCTGCCCGCCGGCCGACCTCCTCCAGGGCGTAGATCGCGCCGAGCCGCACGGTGGCGCTCTCGTCCTTCAGGGCTTGCGTGAAAGCAGGGCCAGCGGTCTTGCCCTGCGGGTCGATCCGCGCCAGGGCCGCCACCGCAAAGCTGCGCACGTCCGTTTCCGGGTCGCTCAGGGCCTTGGTCAGCGTCGGCAGTGCGTCCGCCGCATCGGGGCCGACGTTGGCCAGCGCGATGCAGGCATGCCGGCGCACCAGCTTGCTCTTGTCCTGCACCGCTGCCGTCAGCGCGGGCACCGCCGGCTTGCCGATCTTGCCCAGCGCGTTGGTGACTACCTGGCGGACCTCGGCGTTGTCGCCGCGCATCGCTTCCATCAGCACCGGCACCGCGTCCTTGGCTGCCGGCCCCAGTTGCTGCAACTCGCGCGCGGCGCGGGCGCGGTCGGTGATGTCCTTGTCCGTCAACCGGGCCAGCATATCGCGGACAGTGGCCACATCCTGGGCGCGCAGCCCCGCCTGACAGACCAGCAAGGCAAGGCCCAAACTCAGACCGTGCGCGGCGCGCATGGCGATACTCCAAAAAAGGTGCGTCGGGCGCGATGGGCATCGGAACAAGAGTCTACCAGGCGGGATGACAACCGACACGCGAAACTCGGCGTTCGCGAAGTTTGGCGGGATCAAAGGCTGTGGGCCGTGGCCCGGCCCCCCCAGCGCAGGCCACGGTGCCCCACAGCACGGGTACGCAGGCGGTTACTGATTCAAAGAGGATCGTGGGCGGTTGGCAAGTCTTCGCAGCGGTTGCGGGGTTGCAAGCAGGTCAACGTTCGGCGGTTCCTGGAACGTTCTACGAATTGTACCAGTGGCTCTTACGCTTGTTTCCATAAATTCTGAAAATTACTCCGGAATTTTTCTGCTACGCCGGTGCGGTGAGATAAGGCAGACTGGGAGCATTTGCTGGCGAGCGGCGGG
>JAEUIF010001360.1 GCA_016795185.1 Planctomycetia bacterium
CGCTCGACCCACCCTACGACCGGACACCATGCCAATTCCTCGGACAGAGCCTAGTCCCGAGGCCGCTTGCGGCTTTGCAAAGCCGCAAGCGGGGCCATTTCCGGGAGAAAAAAGTTAGTTTTCCATATCAAAGAATGGTAAGAGAGAACACCGACTATTCCCAGCAGGCCATCTCTCCAGTGAATTCGCCGCCGCGTCATCCTCCGACCCAACGCCGGGCGCGATGATCCCTGGAGGCGCGTGCATAAGGTATTGCCTTCGAGGAGGTTTCACCTGTGATCAAATGTCCGAGTTGCGGAGCCAGGAACGAAGACGGGTCGCTGTTCTGCGACCAGTGCGTCTGGGACTTGACGGATGTGCCCTCGACGCCGGAGGAAGGCGGGACAGCGCCGGCGGCGGAAGCGGCGCCCATGGCGGAAGCGGCGCCCATGGCGGAAGCGGCCCCGATGGCCGAAATCCCCATGGCCGAGGCCGAAGCCCCGATGGCGGAAGCCCCGATGGCCGAGGCCGAAGCGCCCATGGCCGAAGCGCCGATGGCGGACATGGAAGCGATCCCGCTGGATGAAACGGCGCCGATGGCCGAATCTCCGTCCGCCGCCATGCCCGCGATGGACGCCGGCCTGGCGATGGAAGCGTCGCCGCTGCTCGACGACCCCGGTTCGATCGAGGTGCCGCCCAGCAAGGTGTCGGCCGTCGCGACCGGCACACCGTCGCAGATGCAACCGCCGGTCTCGCCCTCGAAGCTGCAACCCGGCACGCCGTCGAAGGTGCAGATGCCCTCGACGCCGTCCAAGATGCAGCCGCCGACCAGCCCGTCGCAGGTGCAGCTGCCGACCTCGCCGTCGAAGGTCACGGGCCTGCAACCGCCACCGTCGCGCATGTCGGCGGTGGCGCCGGCTTCGGCGCCGGCCGCTCCGGCCGCCACGGTCATGCGTCTGTCGCCCGAAGCGCTGGCCAAGCTGGTCGTCGTGCGCGGCCTGCGTACCCAGGTCGAGTACCCGATCTATGAAGGGATGAACTACATCGGCCGCTTCGACGAGAACCCGGTAGACATCGACATCACCGACCAGGAATCGCCAACCGAGCCGCAATCGTCCCGGCAGCACGCCTGCGTGACCTGGGAAGGCGGCAGCCTGTTCGTGGAAGACATGAACAGCGCCAACGGCACCTTCGTCAACCGCGTCCGCCTGACGCCCAGCCAGAAGAAGCAGCTGCGCAACGGCGACTTCATCCAGACCGGAACGGTGATGTTCCTGGTCAAACTGTGAGCCTTGCACCGATCACCGCTGGGCCGCCGGGGCCGCCGCACGTGGCCCGGCGGCCCCTGTTGTTTCCGCCACACGCGGTCGCGTATCATTCTTGGCGAGCGGCGGGCGTCAGCCCGCTGTTGATACTGCCAGCCACCGACGCCATGAACAGCGGGCTCACGCCCGCCGCTCGCCTAAAAACCGGAGGGAGCCATGCCCGATACGACTTCACTCGGCTTCGCGACCCGCGCCATCCACGCCGGCCAGGAAGCCGACCCCGCCACCGGCGCGACCGTGGTGCCGATCTACGCGACTTCCACCTACACCCAGCAAGCTCCCGGCCAGCACAAGGGCTACGAGTATTCGCGCAGCGGCAACCCGACCCGCGCCGCCCTGGAAACCTGCCTGGCGGCCCTCGAAGGCGGCGAACGCGGTCTGGCCTTCGCTTCCGGCCTCGCGGCCACCACGGCGGTCATCCAGGGGCTGCTGCAACCCGGCGATGAAGTCGCCGCCGCCGCCGACCTCTACGGCGGGACGTTCCGCCTCTTCGACAAGGTCTTCAAGCCCTGGGGCCTGGTCACGCGCTACACCGAGGATGCGAGCGTCGCGGGCTTTCGGCCGATCATCACGCCGAAGACCAAGCTGGTCTGGGTCGAGACGCCGACCAATCCCCTGCTGCAAATCGTCGATATCGCGGCCATTGCCGGGCTAGCCCACCAGGCCGGCGCGGTGCTGGCGGTGGACAACACGTTCGCGTCGCCTTATCTCCAGCAGCCCATCGCGCTCGGGGCGGACCTGGTGGTCCACAGCACGACGAAGTACCTCGGCGGCCATTCCGACGTGATCGGCGGCGCGGTCATCGGCCGGCGCGACCTGTTGCAACCCATCGCCTTCTACCAGAACGCGGCCGGCGGTGTACCTGGCCCCTTCGACGCCTGGCTGACGCTGCGCGGCCTGAAGACGCTGGCCGTGCGCATGGAACGGCACTGCGCCAACGCGAAGCAACTCGCCGCCTGGCTGGAAAAGCAGCCCACGGTGCAGCGCGTCTACTATCCGGGGCTGGCCAGCCATCCGGGGCACGAGCTGGCGAAGCAGCAGATGCGCGACTACGGCGGCATGATTAGCGTCAGTATCAAGGGCGGCAAGGACGCCGCGCTGCGCCTGCTGACGCGCACCAAGCTCTTCAGCCTGGCGGAAAGCCTGGGCGGCGTGGAATCGTTGATCGGCCATCCCGCCACCATGACGCACGCCAGCATCCCGGCGGAAGTCCGCCAGGCGCGCGGCATCGACGACGGCCTGGTGCGCCTCAGTGTCGGCATCGAGGACGTCGCGGACTTGCAGGAAGACCTGCGGCAAGCGATGGCGTGACGGGCCATGGGATGGCAGTTAAAATGAACTCTGGTAAGCCCAACCAGACTACTCCGCGCCTGGGGAGAATTTCATGAACGCCGAAGAAATCCGCAAGGAGCTGCGTCGCCAGCCGTTTGTGCCCTTGCGCTTTTATCTGTCCGACGGCAAGACTTACGAGGTCAAGCACCCGGAGATGGTCTTTTTGACTCGCTCCTGGATGTACGTCGGGGTCGAATCAAAGCTCGGCAGCGGCGTGGCGGAGGACCACGATCTGGTGTCGTTGATGCATGTCGTGCGTGTCGAACTGGCAGGCAAGCCTTCCGCCGCAGCCTCCTGAAATCCTCGCCAATGCCGGCACCCCGCCAGCGAATAACCCGATGAAGGGCGGCGCGCCAGCCGTCTCTCGCACGCGAGGTGCCTGTTCATGGGTCTCGATTTCCTGACGCCGTACTATCCCTGGCTGGTCCTGATAGGCTCGCTGCTGGGGCTGATCTGGGTCGGCTCCTGGTTCCTGCTCGAACTATGGGCCTGCCTGTTCGGCGTGCCAGGCCACGGGGTGGTCACGCGCGTGGATGAAGAGCGCGTTGAGGAGCGCGACACGCGAGACCATCCGCTGGTTTGGAATACGACGTATCGCCCCACCATCGTCTACCTGGACCAGACGGGACAGCGTTGCAAGGCGACGCCGAACTTCGCCGCTTCCTGGTTCCCGCGCTCCGTCGGCGAGACGCTGCCCATCCGCTACCTGCCGGACTATCCGGGGGTCATCTACTTCAGCGAAGCAAGTCTGTTGGTGCAAGGGCTGGCGACCGCGGCCCTGGGCTTCGTCTTCGTCTGGAGCGTGCTCTACACGGCTGGCTTCGTCGCTTCCTACCTGCCCTTCACCTCCTGATTCCTGGGTAATTTCGTCAAGCAAACTGCTCCCGTCCAGAATTCCGACAATTCTCTAAAAAATTCCGGAAGCAAACTTCTCCGTCCGGACATACCTCCGTGACCGAGGCACGAGGAGCAGGAACCGCATGGCCCAGGGCCCGCTTGGCAATGTCATCCGCTGGCTGCGTCGGAGCGTCGGCCCGGTGGAAGGACTGGCCACCGACCGTCAACTGCTGGCGCGCTATGCCGGGCAGCACGACGAGGCCGCTTTCGCCCTGCTGGTCGAACGGCATGGACCGATGGTCTGGTCGGCCTGCCGGCGCGTGCTGGGCGAGGGGCCGGATGCCGAGGACGCCTTCCAGGCGACGTTTCTGGTGCTGGCCCGGAAGGCTGACGCCAGCGGCTGGCAGGAGTCCATCAGCAGCTGGCTCTACGAGGTGGCCTATCGCGTGGCGCTGCGGGCGCGGCGCGATTTCCTGCGGCGGCGACAGCGCGAAAGCGAGGCGGCAGCCATGATTCCGGAACGCAGTCCTCCCGCCGCCGACCACGCGGAGCTACGGGCGCTGCTCGACGCGGAACTGACTTGCTTGCCGGAAAAGTACCGCGCGCCGCTGGTGCTCTGCTACCTGCAAGGCCAGACCAACGACGAGGCCGCCCGCTTGCTCGGCTGGACGCGCGGCACGGTGGCCAGCCGGCTGTCGCGCGCTCGCGACCTGCTCCGGCAACGGCTGACGCGGCGTGGACTGGCGCTGCCCGTCGCGGCGCTGGCGGTCTCGCTAACGGAATCCGCCGCGCCCGCCGCCGTGCCTCCGGCCCTGCTGGCGGTCACCCTGAAGTCCGTAAACTTGCTGTCCATGGCGCAGGCCGGCGCGCTGTCCGCGTCGGCGCTGACCCTGGCGGAAGGAGTGTTGCAAGCCATGTTCATCAAGAAATTGAAATGGGCCGCGCTGACCGTGCTGGCCCTGGCGGTCTTCGGCCTCGGCACCGGCCTGGTGGCCTATCGCAGTTTCTTCGCGCCGCCGAACCTGGTGCTGGCCGTGCCGCTGGAAGTGCAGCCGCCGGCTGGCCCCAAGCCGCCGGCCGCGTCGGAGCCCGCCGTCAAGGACGGGCTGGCGGTGACCGTCCAGCCGACGAAAGCCGTCTTCGGCAAGGACGAGAACCCCGGCATTGAATTCACCTTCACCAACCGGACGAAAGATGCCTTCCGTCTGGCCGCCATGAACTACTTCCCGGAACGCACGCAGGAAGTCATCGCCGACGAGGTGCGAACCGGGGTCCGCTGGATCGGTCATTACATCATCGCGCCGCGCACGGCGTCGGCCCCGCCGGTGCCCGCCGAGGTGGCGGCCGACGGTGCCGTGAAGCGGTCGCTGCTGCTCGGCAAGTCGGGCTGGGACAGCTGGAGCTGGCGCCTGCCCGGCGATATGCGCAGTGCCCGGCAACTCCCGCCCGGCAAGTACCGACTGAGCTTTCATCTGAAATGGGGCGCGGGTCTGGGCAACGAGAAGCAGGGCTTCTGGGTGGGCGAGATCACCACCAACCCAGTCGAACTGGAAATCGTTAATCGCGAAGTCGCGAAGCCCGTGGTCAAGGATGGCCTGTCGGTGGCAGTGCTGACCGCCAAGGACTACTACACGGCCGGCGAGGCCCCCGCCGTGGTCGTCAACCTGACGAACACGACGAACAAGATTCTGACGTTGCAACATCCCT
>JAEUIF010001427.1 GCA_016795185.1 Planctomycetia bacterium
CTCTTGAGTGCGAAGCCGCCAGCGGCGAGCAGCCGTCGCCTACTTGCCCTCGGGCGGCTTTGCGATGGCTTCGGCAAAACCCGCGCAGAAACCGCCCGCGGTGACGCGCTCCAGGGAAGCGAGCGCGATGACGTAGTTCAGCAAGGCTTCGTTAAATTGGGTGCGGGCCTGGGCGCTAAGGACTTCGTTGGTCAGCACGTCCTCGATCTTGACCTTCTGGGCGCCGCGAAAATCGGCGCGGGTGTCCTCGGCGAGTTGCGCACCGGACTTGGCCGCGTCGCGCAGAGCGGCGGTCTGGTCCCTGGCCGTCAGGTAGCGCTGGTAGGTGTCCTCGGCGTCGAGCACGATGAGGTTATGCGTCTTCTGGGCGACGGCGCTGGCCCGGCTGGCGAAATCGCGCGCCCGGTCCATGCGCGAGCAGCGCGAACCGGCCAGCATGGTGGGCATCTCCGGCCCGACGGCCGATGGCCGATATTCGCCGTAGGTGGTGCCCAGCGGCACCGGAGTCGCGTGGATGTCGCCGCCCGCCGCGAAGGTCGAAACCTTGCCGGGCAGGAGGGTCTTACCCTGCGCGGCGACTTCGAGGTCGAAGACTTCAGCGCCCCGGCTGGTCTGGATGATCTCGCCGCGCCGGCTCAACGCCAGGCCGATGATTTCCTCACGCATCACTTTCGGCTTCGGCTCCGGCAGCGGTTCGTCCGGGATCAGGAACGGAAAATCCTCGCCGCCGCCGAGCAGTTCCTTGAGCGCGCCCTGGGCCCGCTCGACGCCGCGTTCGGCCTCGATGCGCTTGCTTTCCGCCATGCGCAGGTAGACCGTCAGCTTGTCCACCGTGCTGCTGGTCCACTCCTTCGGGCCTTTGCCATCCTTGACAGCCTCGCTGACCTGCTTCTGGTAGGTGCCGAAGCTTTCGACGATCTCCTCGGCGATCTTTTTCTGACTGCGCGCGTACTGCACGGTGAAGTACAGCCGCATGACGTTGTAGCCCAGGTCTTGCTCGGCTTGCTTCAACCGGGCCTCGGCGATCTCGACACCCAGGCACGCTTGCTGGCGACGAATCGGCAGGTCGGGGTTGGTCACCTTGGCGGCCGCGCCCAGCTGTTGCAGCGCCCGGACTTGCGTATGCGCTGCGGCCACGCTCGAACGTTCGGCGGCCAGGGCAGGCTGGCGTTCGCAGGCGAGACGCAGGCAGTCGATCAGTGTCAGGGTCGGCGGCTGCGCGGCGGGAGCGGCGGCAGCGCCGACCGGCGGCGGCAGCCGTTCCGGTTCGGGGGCTTGGGCCCACAGGGACGTACCCAGCGACAGGGCCACGCCGGAGGCCATCCATACCCGCAAACGACGCCAGGGGTGCTGTGCTTGGCTCATGGTGATAAACTCAGTGCGGTGGGCACAGGGGAGCACAACGTCGGGGCAGTCAGTCCGTTGAGAGCAGCGCCCGGTGCTGGGGTGGTTGTTCAGTCTGATTCATCGGTCGCTGCAACGGTCGTTCTGCAAACCGGGGCGGCGGATTGAACCCACAAGCGGCGCGGGATGCTGGCGCAATCGGCAGAGTTTCGCGCCGTGGCTGCTCGCGCGCGAAATTCGTCAGACCCTGGATCGTCAGATAGAGGCACGGAGTTTCATCTGGGGCTGCCTGGCCGTCGCCCGAGCCACGGGC
Source organism: Planctomycetia bacterium (assembly GCA_016795185.1). Lineage (GTDB taxonomy): Bacteria > Planctomycetota > Planctomycetia > Gemmatales > Gemmataceae > JAGVLI01. The sequence continues at coordinate 1,658 of JAEUIF010001427.1, forward strand.
GAAATAGCAGTTCACGCCCTGGAATGCGCCTGGCAGGCCGAGCTGCTCCGGCATCTCGTCGGCAACCCGTTCCAACCGTACCCAGCGCCCGCGCACTGGCCGCCGCTGCCTGGTGGACCTGGCCCGACAGCTGTATGCTAGCGAGGATGTGCGGTTCATTCTGCTCGATGCGGGCCATGCCGCGCTGGCGGAGCACTTTCGGGCGGAAGTGCACCCGAAAGGGTCCTGGGTGCTGGACCTGTTGCTGGGGAAGGAGTAATCGCCCATGACGGAACAGGAATGGCTATCGAGTGTCGCCCCGCGCGAGTTATTCGCGGTCGTTGAGCAGCGTTTGACAGGCCGGCAAAAACGGCTATTCACGATCGCGTGTGGCCAGCGTTATTGCCGGGTCTTTACACGGGAAAAGTACCTGGACGCTAGCGCCGCCGAGTATTGGTTGGCCCGGAAGCCGCAGATCGACGACTTGTGTGCGAAGGCGCTGGACGCAGCCAGCGTGCAATGCGACGGCACAGATTGCAAACAACTGATCGAATCCCTGCGTGAGCAGGTCTTTCAACTCAGTCCCCTGGGCCTCAACTTCGACCTGACCGCGGCTCTGACGGGAAACTTGCAATTCTGGCTGCGCCGAGCGGACCGCCTTCCGGGCACTGTCCGGGCGATGGCCAAGATGGATGCCAACGAAGTCCAGGAAGCCCAAAGCGAAGTATCATTTCAAGCGGACTTGTTACGCCATCTCGTCGGGAACCCATTCCGTCCGCATCCCGCGCCGGTCTCCTGGCCGCCGCTAGTGGTAGACCTGGCCTGGCAGTTGTATGCTGGCGCTGACGTGCGGCTCATCTTGCACGATGCGCTACTCGACGCGGGGCACGACGAGTTGGCAGAACATTTCCGCGTGGAAGAATGGC
>JAEUIF010001467.1 GCA_016795185.1 Planctomycetia bacterium
AGAGCAAACGCCGTTCCTTTTCCTTGGTGTGGGCCTGGATCAAACCGTCCTGAAACTTCTTGCGGGTGGCGCTGTCCAGGGTGTTGCCGCGCGCCGCAACCACCGGCGGCGAGAAGGCTTCCGAGCGCGCGACCTCGCGCAGCTGCGCCGCCCGGCCCGGCTTGCGGCGCTTGTACGCCTCCAGGCCGACACGCTCCGCCACCGCAACCTGTACCACGCCATCGACCACATCATCGAGCGCATCTTCCAGGTTGTCCGGTTCGGTGATCTTGCCGAAGAACGCAGCCGCGCTGTCGGCCTTCTGGGCCTCGGCCTGCCGGTCGAGGTAGACCCGGAAATGCGACTGCCCGATGCGCGGCAAGGACAGCGACTGGCCTTTCAGACCGGCGAAGTCCCGCGCCGGATTGCTCTGTTTGACCAGGACATGGGCGTACCGGTAGCGCTGCACGTTGACAGCCAGTGCCAGCGGCGTCAATTCGGGGTCCACCGCTTCGGCCCAGGCGAACTCCGCGCCCTGGAAGACGCCGATTTGCAGCGTGCCCGCCGTCAGCTTGTCTGCCAGTTCCCGCCAGCCCTTCAGTTCGACGATCTCGCTGTCCATGCCCGTCTCATTGCGTATGAAGCTGCGCATGGTGTTCAGCGCGGTTTGATTGTCGTCGTCGTTGCCCGCATCGCCCGCGACCCGACCGCTGGTGCCGATACGCAGCATCTTGAGCTTGCCCTGCTGAGCGGTGATTGGCTCGGCAAGCCAGGCCGGAAGCAGGAGCGCGGCCAGCAACAGACAACCGCGCGCTGGGGTGGAAAGCAACATGGTTTCTTCTCCTCGCCGGTGCGATTTCGTGCTCCAGACCGAGTGGGCTCGGTCCAAAGGTTGCAAATGCGGTGCCTGCGCGTCTTTCCCCAAGGCAATGGTCGTGGGTGCGACGCGCTCTTCCTCATCAACCCAACGCAGTCCGTGAACCAACTGGACAGCGCCGCAGCCAGCGCAACGAGTGCGCAGTCGGTCGCGCGATGTCTGGCACGCAATTCAACGGAGAGGAGATGATGGGGAAACTGATTCGAGCATAATCAAGCAGTGCGAAGCAAACTTTTTTGCGAAAAGTCACACTGCCGGGACGCCTGGGATGTCGGCGGTACGGATGCGCGAAGCTGGGCAGGGGTGAGAGACGCTAACGGTTGGCTGGTGGCACCCTCTTCACGGTTTTGCGTTCAGGGCTTTGTTCACCGTCTCGGCGCTGCTCTGTGCTTGCAAGGTCAGCCAGCCATCCTGAAGTTCGAGTCGATAGGTCTCGGCTAGTTCCCGCAGCGCCGGCTCCAAATCCTTCGGCATCGCCTCGGCGTTGGGCAGCTTCAGGTTTTCCCATTTTTTGAGCAGGGCCTTCTGGGCTTCATCGTCCGCCGGCAGGGCCGCGCCGCGCAGCCGCAGGTCGTCGCCGAAACGCAGCCAGAAGCCAAACGTCCGCATTTGCTTGAGCGTCTCGAAGTCTTCCTTGGGGACCGTCAGCAGGAACAGCGGCCCCAGGGCTTCCCACTTCTCCGCATGCCCCGCAGCCCACAGCTGACTGCCGGCATCGATGCGCTGACCGATGACCTCCTGCACGGGCTTCGGCAGCTGTCCACCCCGTGACGCCGGTTGGGCGGGCACTTTCTCCAGGTCGGCTTTCGAGAGGCCCACCACCAGCACGGTTGGCGTCGCGCTCCAGACGACGGTATCCAGGGGCAGCTTGCTGTTGGGCGGCGGGAAGTGGTGGACCTTCTTCTCGCCCACGTCCGAGGTGCGCGTGGTTTTCAGCGCGCCGCGGACCTTCTCGAAGTCGTAGGGCTGTCGCGTTTGCACCGCCAGGACCACGGTCGGGATCAGCCGGCCGTCGGCGCGCACGCCCAGCACGGCATGGTCGATGTCGGCGGCGGCCAGGCCGGTCCACTTTTCCAGTTCCGCCGGGCTGACCGGCAGTCCCCCCGCCTGGAAGCGATTCATGAACTCCCGGCCCACACGGGTTCGACTGCCGTCGGCCAGGTGGACCGCGATGACCGCATTGGTGTCCGCCGGGAGCCAGCCCAGCGCCGGCCATTCGATGGCCGGCGGTGTCGTCTCGACGACGATGGGTCGCGGCGGCCGGGGATCGCGGCTGCGGCGCTTGCTGACCGTGCTCAGCGCGAAGGCCAAGCTCAGGAGTGCCATTACCCCCATGATGCCCACGACCACGCTGCGCACGGTGCGGCGTGAAGGCCGCGCCGTGGGGAGGATTTCGGGCGGCGCGGTGGCAGGGGCAAGCGGGGGTAGCTGCGCTTGAATGCCCTCCGGAGCCCGTGCAGGCAGCAGTTCGCCGCAGCGCGGACAGGTCGGCCGCTGACCCGCCGGCGCGGTTCCGGCGGGCAACAGGGCGTTACAATAAGGGCAAGCGGAAGTTTCGACGCTCATAGCGCATCCGTCGCTGGGAAGTTCGGTGCCAACTCTTAATATAAGAGTCCGTGTGGCACTCGGCCCCACGCCGAAAGTTTGGCGTAGCGAGAATTCACGCCCCGGCCATCCAGTTCAGAATGGGCGGCCAATCGCCACGAGTCGCGGTCTGTATTGACCCTTGTGGCCTTCGCCCCTTAGACTTACAGCGGGTAGCGTTCCCTCGGGGACCGAGCCGGCTCGTCCGGATTGCCAACCAGCGGAGGCCAAGACAGTATGTCTACCGATCAGACCATGGAAGCTGGCTTTCTGGAAAAGCTCGGCGACAAGTTGAATGCGTTTTCCGAAGGCGTCGCTGGTTTCATCACCCGGCTGCTGGGTTCCAGCAACGAACGCTTTATCCGCAAACTCGGCTACATCCGCGCCCGCGACGGCTCGTACACCGTGATACCCGGCTCGCTGCTGGCCCAGGTGAACGAACTCGAACCGAAGATGAAGGCGCTGGACACCGACGGCCTGCGCGGCCTCACCGTGAAGTTCCGCGAACGGCTGGCGCAGGGCGAAACCCTGGACGATGTGCTGCCCGAAGCCTTCGCCGCCTGCCGCGAGGCCGCCTTCCGCACCAAGAACATGCGGCACTTCGACGTGCAGATCCTCGGCGGCGCGGTGTTGCACAAGGGCAACATCGCCGAAATGGTCACCGGCGAAGGCAAGACGCTGGTCGCCACCTTGCCGGCCTACCTCAACGCGCTGGAAGCCAAGGGCGTCCACGTCATTACCGTCAATGATTACCTGGCCCGCCGCGACTGCGAATGGATGCTGCCCATCTATCGGGCGCTGGGCATCTCCGCCGGCTTCATTCAGTCCGACATGGACCCGGTCGAGCGCCGCAAAGCCTACGATTGCGACATCACCTACGGCACCAACAGCGAGTTCGGCTTCGATTACCTGCGCGACAACATGAAGCCGGCGCGCTGGGCCGACCCGCACTACCCGCCCTGGCAGCAGCAATGCCAGAAAGCGCTGAACTTCGCGATCATCGACGAGGTGGACAACATCCTGATCGACGAGGCACGCACGCCGCTCATCATCTCCGGCCAGGCGTTCGGCGACCTGAAGCGCTTCGCCCGCGCCAACGAGATCGCCCTGCAACTCGGCGAGTTGCAGAAGCAGCACCCCGGCCGCTACTTCGAGATCAAGGAAAAGGAACACACCTGCCATCTGACGGATGAGGGCATCCGCGAGGCCGAAAAGCTGGCCAACGTGGAAAGCTTCTACACCGCCGGCAACATGGAATGGCCGCACCTGATCGACAACGCCCTCAAGGCCCACTATCTCTACAAGCGCGACAAGCAGTACGCGGTGATGCGCCATCCCGAAACCAACGAGATGAGCATCATCATCATCGACGAGTTCACCGGCCGTCTGATGGTCGGCCGGCAATGGTCGGACGGGCTGCACCAGGCGGTCGAGGCCAAGCATGGCAAGGATGGCGTGCAGATCAAGCAGGAAACGCAGACGCTGGCCACGATCACGATCCAGAACTTCTTCAAGCTCTACAAGAAACTGGCTGGCATGACCGGCACCGCCATGACCGAGGCCAACGAGTTCTGGAAGATCTACAAGCTCGACGTGATCGCGGTGCCGACCAACAAGCCGCTGGTCCGCAAGAATTATCAGGACGTGATCTTTCGCACCGAGAAGGAAAAGTGGAAGGCGGTCATCGACGAGGTCGTCGAGGTCCACAACGAAGGCCGGCCGATGCTGATCGGCACCGTGGACGTGGACAAGTCGCTCAAGCTGAGCGAGATGCTCAAGCGCCGCGGCATCAAGCACGAACTGCTCAACGCCTTGCCCGAGCACGCGGCGCGTGAAGCCGAAATCGTCGCCCAGGCCGGGCGCATCGGCGCGGTGACCATCGCCACCAACATGGCCGGCCGCGGCACCGACATCATCCTCGGCGGCAACCCGGAAACGCTGGCCTGGTCCAAGCTCAAGGACAAGTACGCTACCCGCCTCGACGTGCCCGAGGAGGAATGGAAGGCGCTGGTCGATGAGATCGAACAGAAGGAGAAGATGAAGGAAGAAGGCCGCAAGGTGGCCAAACTCGGCGGCATGCACATCATCGGCACCGAGCGCCACGAGGCGCGCCGCATCGACAACCAGCTGCGCGGCCGCGCTGGCCGCCAGGGCGATCCGGGTTCCGGCCGCTTCTACCTCTGCCTCGAAGACGACCTGATGCGCATTTTCGGCGGCGAGTGGGTCAAGAACGTGCTCACCCGCCTGGGCATGGAGGACGGCCAGGCCATCGAAAGCCGCATGGTTTCCCGCCGCATCCAGGCCGCCCAGAAGAAGCGCGAGGAGTACAACTTCGACATCCGCAAGAACCTCCTCGAATACGACGAGGTCATGGACCACCAGCGGAAGGAAATCTACGGCTACCGCCAGAAGATTCTCAACGGCTCCAACTGTAAGCTGCTGCTGCTCGACATGATCGAGGAGCAGATCGGCCAGGCGGTGGACCGCTTCCTGGCCGACGACTACGGACCTTCCAGCTTCGCCGAGTTCGCCGCCAACCGGCTGGGCGTCGAGTGCGAGGCCGCCGACTTCCGCCGCAGCAATTTCGAGGAAGCCGACCAGACCGCGCGCGACAAGGCCAGCCGGATGATCCCGACGCAAATTCAGGAAGCCCTGGATGAGAACCTCAGCGAGGATGTCGAGTCGTCCGACTGGAACTGGCAGGCGATGGCCGAGTCGGTCAACCGCCGTTGGGGCCTGAAATTCAACGAACGCGAGTTGAAGAAGATCGGGCGCGACAACCTCGCCGGCAAGCTGATCGAAGCTGCTGAAAAGGCGCTGGCCGCCACGGACCTGTCGGGCGGCAAGGTCTTCCTGCAAGCCGACTGGGGCAAGCAATCGCTGGTGGACTGGGTCCGCCTCAAGTTCGGCTTGAATGTGCATGTCGAAGACCTGGCTAAGAAGGACGAAGGCGCTATCAAGGACTTGCTCTGCGACCAGGTACTGGAAGCCTACCGCCAGAAGGAAATCGAACTGCCCGTGAAGGCGGGCATGGCACGCTTCATGAGCGAGCAGAAGCCGCAGTTCGGCTCGATGCAGCAGCGCTACGACCGCGACGGACTGTACCACTGGGCCAAGCAGCGCTTCGGCGCGGCGGCGGCTTCGCTGAGTGAGGAAGAATTCCGCACACAGTCGCGCCTCAAGCTGCAAGAACGCCTGACGGAAGTCAGCAAGCACTACTTCCCCAAGGTCCGCCAGGAAGAGATCGACGTGAAGCTGGAAGATGCCTTCCAGGGCACCCGGCTGTCCGAATCGGGCGATGCCAAGGAACTGGTGGATTGGGCCAAGAGCGCTCTGGAAATCGAGGTCGATCCGGCCGAACTGACCGGCGTCACGCGCGAGCAAGCCCGGCAGGTGCTCTGGAACGCCTTCGACAATCGCTATCGTCCGGAGATGCGCGGCGTTGAACGCGGCTTGCTGCTCAACCGCGTCGATATGGCCTGGAAGAACCACCTGTACACGATGGACCACCTCCGTGCCGGCATCGGCCTGATGGGCTACGCCCAGGTCGATCCCAAGACCGAGTACAAGCGCGAAGGCATGAAGGAATTCCGGGCCATGCAGGAGGGCTTGCAGGACAAGGTCACGGACGCGATCTTCCGGCTCGAAGAAGAGGTCGATTTCCAGGAATCGGTCTGGGCCATTCAAGCGGCCGAGCACAAGACCTACCAGGCCCCGCCGCCGAACTCGAT
>JAEUIF010001473.1 GCA_016795185.1 Planctomycetia bacterium
ACCGCCGGGCTGTTGATGGCCAGGAAGGTGCGCTCCAGCGCGGCTGGCGGAGTTTCCTTGTTCTTCGGCTTCACTTCGAGCTTCAGGCAGCGACGGCCTTCGCGCGGATCGTCGCCGACGCGCCAGGCGGCCAGGTCCACTTCGTCCAGGGTGACTTCCTGGGGCAGCCAGGAATTGGGCGCCTGGTCGGGCGTGACTTCAAAGCTGCCATCGGGCAGCACGTTCGGGCCGACCTTCGCGCCCTGGACCTGCTGCATGAATTGCCAGTGACGCGGCAGCGTGTAGAAGCTGACCGCATACGGGCTGGCCACCGGGATATCGAGCTGCCGCGCCGCCAGTTCCCATTGCGCCCGCATCAGGATGCGTAGTGGACGCAGCGACCGCTGGGCTTCCGCGTAGGCTTGCCGATAGTCGCCGTTGGTCCAGAAATCCCGACTGGCTTTCAGGCGCGCCTGGGCGTCATCCTTCAGCGCCTGGGCGTCGGGCGTGGTATGGCCGGCCTTCTCCAGCTCGGCTTCCACCTTCAGCACTTTCTCGGTCTCCGCCAGCGCCAGGTCGTGCATCCACTGGGCGGCCTGGCGGCGCGACTTGCGCGTCTGTTCCTGGAACCAGACCAGCGTGCCGGTCGGGCTGTTGTCCGACGTGAAGACGACGGCGGTGGTCAGGCCAAATTCGGGAATGGTCACCTTGGTGCCGCCGGTGACGCGCTCGACGCGCAGGGCACGGATATCGCCGGCCGTCACTTCCCACGCCTGCGTACCGGCGGGCGCCTGCGGCACGATCACGGTCAGTTTGGCGGCGGCCGACTGCCCCGGCACGTATTGCGCGCCCTTGCCCAGCCACATCGGCAGCACCAGGATGCCGCGCTCGGTGCGCATCACTGCGGCTTTCACCTCGGGAATCGAAGTCTCGATCCAGCCCGGCGGCTCGACGGACGCCAGCAGCAGCGGTTCCAGCAGCTGCATTTCGTGATTGAGCAACGCCAGTTGCAGCAGCCGGTCGCGGCCGAAATGGCTGTCCGCCAGGTAGCGATCCGACCAGTAGCCCAGACCGCGAGCGCCGGCGGAGAGCGCCAGGTAAGAGAGCAAGCGAATCTGTTCGGGCTGCGGCCCGACGGGTTCGTCGAAGGCTTCCGCGATGCGCCGGCCGTCGTCTTCCTCCGGCTTGCGGTTGTAGACCAGCGATGTGTACCAGACGGGCAAATGCGTCTGAATCCAGGTCCACATGAACGTGCCTGGCCGAGCCAGCAGGCGGCGCTGCGTCAGCCAGTCGCGGTATTGCGTCAGCTCCATCGCCGTGCCCAGCGGCCAGCGGTGCGCGCCGACGAGATCGAGGTTGCGCGAATAGGGTGTGAAACCGTCCCAGACATCGGCACCCATCGGCTTGGTGTTGTCGATGCTCCGCACGGCGCGCGCGGTCTTGGTCGTGAAGGCCACATCCTCGGCCATCTTACTGCCGCCCAGGTCCCACCAGAGCACGGCGTCGTTATCTTTGAAGGGAGCCATCGCCCGTTCGAGGGCGTCGGGCGTGCAGGAGTCCTGGTCCGCGCTGTTGACCGGCAGCGACGGCACCAGCCAGAAGCCCAGGCTGGAGGCGTCCTCGATGGTGTTCGGCGTGGCGGATGAATCGAGCCAGACAGTGTTGAAGCCTGCCTCGCGCAGCACCTTGAGAGGCGTGTCGCTGTGGCGGATGCCCCGGAACAGGAAGCGCTTGCCGTTGATCGTCAGCCGGTCCTGGTTCAATTCGACCGCGGCATGACGCGCGGCCGGTGCAGCGGGCTTCGGCTCCGATACCGTGGCCGGCCCCGGGGGCAGCGCTTGCTCCTGCCGCTTCGGGCTATCGCGGTCTTCGAGCACCGGGCCGATTTCCAGGTCGTCGATCCAGACCTCGGTCTGGCCGGGTCCGCCGTAGACGTTCAGCACCAGCCGGTCGATGTAGGCGTCGGTGAAATCGATGTCGCGCTTCAGCTCGGCGCGCATCAACTGCTGCTGCTCGCGGGCCAACTTGATCGGTCGGCGCAGCTCCAACGCCTGCCAGCGGCCCACCAGCTGATACTGGTCGCCGCGCAGCATCGCCGTCAGCGGTTCGTTCAGGTTGTTCGGATTGCGCTCCTTGGGCAGCACGATGCGGGCGCTCAGCTGCATGCCGGGCCGGTTGGCCTTCAGCCAGAGGCGCACGGCCAGTTCTTCGCCGATGGGCGCCCGCGCGGTCGGATAGAGGTAGTGGATGTAGCTACCCTGCTCGGCGGTCAGCAACAGATGCTCGGACAGCTGGCCGGTGTGCGCGGTCTGGTCGGTGACGTCGTGGACGGTTTCCTTGAAGGCGGCGTCGGCGGGGCCTTTGCCCCAGGCGGGACTGCGGCCCTCGAAGCCATTGCGATGGACCTGCTGCCCCTGGGCAATGCCCAGCATGAGGAGGAACAAGCCCAGGGCCAGGCCGCCCGGTGCCAGGAATCGGCAATAGCGCCGGGCCTGGCCGCCATCGGTCCGCTGCTTCTGGCCCGAGAGATGATCCATCATGTCCCCGCTCCTTGTGCCCGAACCGCCCTGCCATGTTGCCCATCGGGAAAACAAGCGCCGGGCTTCTAGCAGAAGGGCACCCTGGGGAAAAGAGCAATCGACGGGACCGCTGCCCGCGCGCCGGCGCGGACGGCGCAAAACGGGCAAGGGGCGCGGACCCACTGCGGTCCGCGCCCCTTGCCCGTTTGTTTAAGTTCAACGATCCGCACCGCGGACCCTACTTCTTGTTCAACCGTTCCAGTGCTTGCCGGGCGGCCTGCGTCGGCAGGGCATCTTCCTCACCGCCGGCCAGGGATTCGAGCAGCGGCTTTGCGCCGGGTTCGCCCAGGTGCTCCAGCAGAGCCACGGCTCGCGCTGCCCGCACCCAAAACATCGGCGGGCCGACCGGCGTGGCGGCCTTCGGCGTCAGGTCCAGCGGCACGCCGTCCACCACGACACGCACCTGGCCGTTGACGATCGACGTCGAAATGCTGCGGGCGTTGCCCAGATTCGGCATCGCCTTGTCCTTCGCCGGATCGGGCAGCCGATCGAGCAACTGCTGGAGCCGCTGCTTCGGCTCGACGCCCTGGGCCGCGGCCAGCGCCTTCGTCAAATCGTCCTTGATGTACTTGCCCAGGTACTCCAGTTCCTCGGTGGCCCGCTGCCGGGTCTCGAACTTGTCGCTGTTGAGTTGCTGCACCAGCTGCTCGACGACTTTCGGGTCGGCCTTCACCGGCAGCAGGTTGTCGCGCAGGAAGGCGACGGCTTCCTTCGGCGTCTTGCTCAACGTCAGGATGGCCTTCACGACCTTGCCCTCGTCGGCGCTGGCCAGGTCCGACCAGGCCGCGTTGAGGGTGGCTGGCGAGACCGCCGTCGCTGGCTCGGCGACGGCGCTGGCCTCGCGCGGATTCAGGAAACTGCACGAACCCAGCAGCAACAGCCCGAAACACACGCGCCGTGCTCTGATGATCGACATGGTGGACTCCTTGCAGGGCAATGGATGCGAGTGACGGCTACTCCGGCGACACGCGGGTAGAGTGTTGTGCGACCGGTGGTAGCGGTCCGCACAGCGGACCCTACGGCATCTTGTAGGGTCCGCTGTGCGGACCATAGCGCCCCTGTACTTTGTCTACCTGCGATCCGCTCTAAACTGCTCGCCTGCGCGCGCCGCGCCTGATACTATAACCGTGATTGCAGCCCGCCGTCCACCGAGCGCAGAGAAACGGAAATATCATGGAAGCCTCTCTCTTCGATGAATTGCAGCAGACCATCCAGAGCGCCGGCCCCGCGCAAGCCATCGACCGGCTGTGCGCCCAGCTGCGCGAACGTAAGGATTATGGCAGCCTGTTCTACGCCATGCTGCTGAAGAAGCGGCACGAGCTGGGCGTCTCGCCGCTGCCGACCGGGCCGTCCAGCGAGCTGCCCGAAAAAGTCCTCGACGACTACGAGGAAGGCATCCGCGTCGCCGGCCGGCTGGTGGGCGGCCTGTTTCTCGAAGAGGGCAATCTCGCCCAGGCGTTCAGTTACTTCAAGATGCTCAACGAACTGGAGCCGGTGCGCGCCGCCCTGGAGAAATACGAGCTGCCCGAAGGCCAGGACGCGCAGCCGATCATCGAGTTGGCGCTGCACCACGGCGCGCACCCGCGCCGCGGCTTCGAGTGGGTGCTGGACCGTTTCGGCATTTGCAGCGCCATCACGGCGATGGGCAGCTACCTCAACGGCAGCAACTTCCCGCACGGCACCCAGGCCCGCGACGACTGCTTGAAGGTGCTGATCCGCGCCCTGCACACCCAGCTGGTGCAGCGCCTGCACTACGAAATCACCCGCAAGGAAGGGACCGCCCCGGAGACGCAGTCCGTCACCGAGTTGATCGCCGGCCGCGACTGGCTATTCGACGACGACAACTATCACGTGGATGTCTCGCACTTGTCGAGCGTGGTGCAGATGAGCGCGCCGCTGGGCAAGTGCGCCGAGTTGAAGCTGCTGCGGGAACTGTGCGCGTACGGCCAGCACCTGTCGCCGCAATTCATGGGCCGGGGCGATCCACCCTTCGAGGACACGCACAAGGATTTTGGCCACTTCTACGACGTACTCGACGGCGCACAGGTCGAGGAAGGGCTGGCGCACTTCCGCCAGAAAGCCGAGAACCCCGACCCGGACGAACCGGGCAACCCCGCCGCCGAGGTGCTGGTGAACCTCTACCTGAGCCTGAACCGCCCGGCGGATGCCCTCGCGGCGGCCCGGCAATACCTCGTCGGCGCGGACGAGCGCAACCTGACCTGCCCGAACATCACCGAACTCTGCCGCAAGGTCAACGACTACCGCACGCTGGCCGAGGTGGCCAAGGAACGCGGCGACGCCGTGAACTTCCTGGCAGGCCTGATCGCGGCGAAGGCGTGAGGTCAACCGCCGGGTGGGGTGTTGGCTTCTTGAACACCCTCCGTGCCAAAGAAAGTTGGCCCGAGCCTCAAGCCCGCGAGCTCTTCGCGGCGGTTACGGACCCAACCTGCGGGGTACTGCCATGGATCAAGGTCCACTGGTGATGGAAGAGATCGACGCGGGCGCTGAGTTGGTCCGCGCATTCGACAAGTACGCACCCGTCGAGGTTGCCTTCTGGCTCAAGGCGAGCGATGAGGAGCAGCGCTACCTCTACATCGCTTCCGACCAGATCAAGGATACGAACCTCGGCGCTGCGTATGGAGAGGTGTTACGGTTGGCGCAGCGGCTGTCGTCGCCTTACCTCGACCCGTTTCGGGTCAAGCTCATCAGCGCGGCCAACCCCTTGGCCCAAGCGGCGACGGAGATCCATCGCCGCTTCCCCGGCCGCCTGGCGACTCGCTTCGGAGGGCGGTTATGGGGCCGCGTCAGCGTGGATGATGTGTATATCTACCCATCGCCGTTGCCCGCGACGGTTCCCTGAAGCCGCGCCGTGAATGCGGAATACTGGGCTCAGTAGTTCATCGAGTCACCGGTTCGACGGAGGCGACGGACAAATGAAGCGTGACATGGATCTCGTGCGCAAACTAGTGTTTGCGATCGAGGAGTATCCGAACGGGTTCGCGCCTGACAAGCTGGAGGTCGAAGGTTATACCGAAGAGCAGATCGGCTATCATCTGTCGCTGATGCTGGAAGCTGGACTTATCAACGGCTCTGATATCACGCATATGGGTTGTACCAGCCCCCAGGCGATGGCGAGTTCTCTGACTTGGGCTGGTCACGAGTTCGCGGACGCCGCAAGAAGCGATACACTCTGGAACCAAGCGAAGAAGACCGTCAAGGAGAAAGTGGGTTCCGTGTCCATCGCGATCCTCACTGAGTATCTGCAAACTTTGGCAAAATCGGCACTCGGCATCTAGGCAGAGCATCCAACCAGTTGCTGCACCTGACGCGGACTGGGACGCCCGAGTCGCAGAGGGCGCTGTCGGTTCGCGATGCCGAGTCTGGTACAATGACCGTCGGGCCGGAGGTCGGCAGGGATGCGCGAGTTCATTCAGGTGGACCCGGCTGGGCTGTACTTGCCGCTGGGCGTCCGGTCGCAGGGCGCGGACCCGGCCAAGCTTGCTCGCCAGATTGCCCGACATGGCACTTCGCTCGACGGGATGCCGCCGGTCGAGGTCACGCGCGGCCGGAACGGGCACCTGCGGCTCAATGACGGCGTGACCCGGGCGACCCGCGCGGCGAAACTACGCCCCGGCGAATCGATTCCGGCCGAGGTGATCGCCACCCTGCCGAACCTGAACGTGACCCGGACACCCCGGGTAGGAGACACGCTGCCATGACCGAACTTGAGCGGGGCGAGTTGTTCGCGGCCCTGGCGGAGTTGGCCCGGCGCTACCCGCACTGGCGAGTCGGCCAACTCGTCGCCAACGTGGCCGGGTGGGCGGACGCGGAGGTGTGGGATGCCGAGGATGGGCAGCTGCTGGCGGCAGCACGGGCTCACTTGACGGTCGGGCCGAAGCAGGCGCTACATCTGACCGGCGAGGCAGCACAGATTTCCGAGACTTTATAGTACAAGTGCAAGAGACACATTGCTCCGTCGGCGGTTTGGGTGCCATGCCCACGGCTTTGCGTGGGCATGAGGGCACCGCCTGCTTCCCATGCCCACGCAGAGCCGTGAGCATGACACCCAGCGTAAGGTGAATTCCCTGGCGGGGCTGATCGCGGTATGAGCGAAGCACGCTGTCACTTCTTCCACTTCTGCGCCGGATCGGCCGTCCGTTCCATCCACGTCTTCAGCCGCTGGCGCAAGTCGTCGCGGATCGGTGCCGTTGCCGGGTCGGTGGCGAGGTTCTTCTGCTCGCGTGGATCGGCGGCCAGGTCGTAAAACTCATCGGGCTTGTTGGCCCTGGCCCAGACGATCAGCTTGTGCGTCGGCGTGCGGACCAGGCGGAAGGCCACATCGCCGAATTCCTTGCTCTGGTCGTCGGCGAACTCGCAGTAGGCTTCGCGGATGCCGTGGTCGGTCTTGCCCTGGAGCACGGGCGTCAGATCGCGGCCCGTCCAGTCCTTCGGCGGCGTGATGCCCGCGAGGTGCAGCAGCGTGGGCGGCAGGTCAAGGCTCGACGCCGGCACATCGCTGACCACGGGCTTGCCGCCTGGCGCGCGGACGATGAATGGCACGCGCACCGAGCTTTCGTAGGGCACCACTTTGCCGTGCAGGCCGCGTTCTTGCATCATGTAGCCGTTGTCGCCCAGGAAGACGACGACGGTGCGCTCGGCCAGTTTGCGTTCCTCCAGGGTTTGCAGCACGCGGCCCACTTGCTCGTCGAGATGGCTGATGGCACCGCAGTATTCCCGCCAGGGCGCTTTGCCCGTGGTCGCCGGGAAGCCGGGCGGCTGGAGTTCCTTCAGCGTCTTGTCGGCGTAGCGCTGGCTGATGCGCTCGGGCACCGGTGCATACGGCCCGTGCGGCGCGGTGTAGGCCAGCCAGAGCAGAAAGGGCGCTTCGCCGGCTTCCTTGCTCTGGAGGAAGGTGAGGGCGTCGTCGGTAAAGAGTTCCTGCGTCAGCCCCGGCGTCTTCGTCAGGTCGCGCGACTTACCGCGCGCGAGCGACGGCGCGGTGTACGGCCCACCGCCGCCCGGCAGCCAGAGCCGCACGTCGGAGAAGCCGCAGTTCCAGGGTTCGGGGCGTGGGTGCCATTTGCCCACCAGGACGGTGCGGTAGCCCGCCTGGCGCAGCAGGCCGGTCATGGTCGGCAGACCCTTGAAGCCATCGGCGTTGATTACGTCCGGGTGCTGATACTGGTTGGAGTACCAGCGATGCTGGTGCGGCGGCAGGCCGGTCAGCAAGGTGCAGCGACTGGGCGAGCACTGGGAAACGTGAATCGTGCCCTGGCGGAAGTTGCAGCCCTGCTTCGCCAGCTTATCGAGGTACGGCGTGTGCAGGCCCGGGTGCCCCGCGACGCCGAGCATGTCCCAGCGCTGGTCGTCGGAGATGATGAACACGAAGTTGGGCCGATGCGCCGCGTCGGCCGCGAACGCCCGCAGCGGGCACAGCAGGACGATGACGGCGCAGAGCACGGCACGACGGGACAGCATGGTTGAACCTCCTCGATGGTTGCTGATGCAACAGGCGGCTTGTGTGCGGATTCGGTCGCGCAAAATTCGACAGCGTGCGGTTTCATGTCGGTTCGCGACGCTTCGCAGTAGCGTTGAGTGAATCAACGCCACAGCTTGGGTGCCATGCTTGGGCGGCGACTGCCGGTGAAGCACCCAACCCCCAGCCCAAAAGACGCAACGCCCCTGGGCATGGTGTCAACACCAGCGTACTTTGCCGCTGGCGTGACGCCGGTTTTCCGGGCTACAATCCGCACGCCGCACGGGCATGCCGGGAGTCGCCGGCGGCGTCGGCACCACCAGGCAACGGGAGATTGCATCATGCGCTGGCTGCGCTGGACATTGCTGCTCGCCGCGTTGGCCCTGAGCTTCGAGCTGGGGCGGAATAGTTCGGGTCGCGTCGCCTCCGAGGAACAGCAGGTCGATTCGTCCGCTGTCAAGGGCTGGCAGAAGGGCAAGGGCTGGGGCTGGATCTGGGGCAAGGACGACGAGGTCGGCGCGCTCAACGCCATGACGCCCGAAACCATTCGCGCCGCCTTGCAACTGGCAAAGGCCGGTAAGGTCTACGACCTGGGCATCGCCTACGACCGCAATTCGTTCAAGTGGCCAGGGCACAGTCCGGCCGAAATTATCAGCTTCCGCACTCCGGAAGGCGTGCAACGGCAGAAGGACTTCAAGCCCGCCGTGGACCCGAAGCTGAACCCGGACAAGGTCGGCTGGCACAGCGCCGCGCTGTTCATCAACGACAACGTGGCCACCCAGATCGACGGCCTGGCGCACATCACCGTCGGCGACGACCATCACTGGTACAACGGGTTCAAGGAAGCGGACTGGGGCGGCAATTTTGGCGTCCGCAAGTGCGACGGCGTCAGCATCCCGCCGATCATCACGCGCGGCGTGCTCATCGACGTGGCCGGCTTCCGCAAGACGGATGTGCTGCCCGCCCACTACCGCATCACTATCGAAGACCTGCGCGGCGCGCTGGAAAAACAAAAGACCACGCTGAAGCCCGGCGACAGCGTCTTCATTCGCACGGGCACGCTGCGCCTCTGGGGCGAGAACGGGGCCGACCACGACAAGCTGCGTCCGCACGACGCGGCTGGCATCGACCTGCCGGCGGCCAAGTGGCTGGTCGAGCAGCAAGGCGCGATCCTCATCGGCTCGGACACCAGCGGCCTGGAGTGGTCGCCGGGGCCGAAGGATGAGCCGAACTTCATCCCGGTGCATCGTTACTTGTTAGTCGAGCAGGGCGTGCATATCGGCGAGTTCCACTACCTGGAAGACCTCGCGAAAGACGGGGCCTACGAATTC
>JAEUIF010000011.1 GCA_016795185.1 Planctomycetia bacterium
GGTCCGCTGTGCGGACCGGTCCAGCCGGTCGCAAAATGCTCTAACGCAAACGCCGCCCGTGGTGCAACTACTGCTTCACCGCCGGCAGCTTGCCCACGAAGGGGGCCTTCGTGCGTTTCAGCTCGGCGACGGTCTGCTCGCGGAGTTGCTGCAAGCGCTCGGCCCACTTCGGATCGAGCGCCAGGTTGGTCAGTTCCTCCGGGTCTTTCTCGAGGTCGTACAGTTCCTCGATCTCGCCTTCCTCCAGCGTGCGAATGTACTTCTGTCGCCCCACCGTCAGCGATACCCACCAGGGGACGCCGTGGTAGCGCTCGTTCTTCCCCGGAATTTTCTCGGTGTCGCTGCCGAACTTGTCGCCGGTGAAGACGGTCAGGACCGGATGCTCGCCGGTGCGGTCCGGCTTCGTCAGCAGCGGCGTCAGGTCGCGGCCGTGCATCTCCCAGGGCAGGTCGAGGCCGGCGAACTTGCAGAGGGTCGGCGGCAAATCCACGCCGCCGACCGGCGTGTTGCACACCGCGCCAGCGGGGAGCTTGCCCGGCATGCTGACGATGAACGGTGAGCGAATGTTGGCGTCGTAGGGCGCCAGCTTGTGCTGGAAGCCGTGCTGCCCCCAGGCGAAGCCCTGGTCGGCCGTGTAGACCACCAGCGTGTTTTCCAGCTGGCCGCTCTCCTTGAGGGCGGCCAGCACCTTGCCGATGCCTTCGTCCAGTCCCGAAACGCACTGCTGGTACTGCCGGGACCAGTCGTTCAAAGTCTTGCTATCCTTGCCGTCTTTCAGCACGGGCTGGCCGTCCGCGCCTTTGGACCAGACATTCAGTTTCTGCACGTAGTCGGGCTTGCCGGCGCGCGGCGCGAAGATGTCCGCCGGGGTCGGCACCTTGACGCCCGGATAGTCCTGGAGGTGCCGCTCGGCGGGTGTGTACGGGCCGTGCGATGCACCATAGCAGAGCCAGAGATACCACGGTTTCTTCGGGTCGCGATGCTTGCCCTGGATGAAGTCCACGGCCCAGCGCGTGTAGTTGTCGGTCGCGTAGTCCTTCACCAGTTCGGCCTTGCCGCCGTTGGTTTCGATCAGCTGGTCGTAGTAATACTGGAAGGCGTTGTCCGGGTACTTGGGCCGGTTCCAGACGATCTGGTGGTCCCAGTCGCGGCCCGCGCCGGTGTCGGTGCCCGTATGCCATTTGCCGATCTGCGCGGTGACGTAACCGTGCTCGCGCAACGCCCGGGACCAGAAGCGGAACTTGGCGGGATCGTAGGTGCCGCCGGGGTACTTGCCCTCGGCGCGCAGCGACTCGACGCCGTGCGGGTGATGGCCGGTCAGCATCGTCGCCCGTGAAGGCGTACACCAGGTCCCCATGTAGGCATGCGTGAAGCGCACGCCGCTTTTGGCCAGGGCGTCGATATGCGGCGTCCGCACCCAGTCCGGCGCTTCGGGGTAGCAGCCTACCGTGCGGTGCGACTGGTCGTCGCTGAAGATGAACAGGATATTGGGCCGTTTGCCGGCCGGGTCCGCGGCCGGCGCAGCGCGCACGGCCAGCACGGCGACACAGACCGCCAGCAGCAGCGGCCAGGTGGGGGACGATGGCAACCTTCGCGACATGGTGATGGTCCTCGCAGCCGACGGGTGATATGCAGTGGAACCCCGGAAGCCAAGGCACGACGCGGGCCGCTTGTTACGTCAAGGACTGGCCTGACCAAAAAAAGTGGCGAATCGACGGAGAACTTCCGCTCCATTGAATGTCGCACGAAAATAACCGGTTGGAAGCCGTCGTTGAAGACCAGCCCCGGCAACTTGTTCGGGACTGATGCGCATGGTTTGAATCGATGGTTCGATCTCGCTGGCTCTGGTAACGAGGTTCGGCCTTCCACTGGCGCGCCAAGCATCCAAAAGGTACTTTCGGGCAGCGATGTCCACGGCATCCGCGCTGCGGGGCCAGGTACTCGAGTCAACCAGTGGATTGCCGGTGGAACGGAACAAAGCTACGACAAACGTCGAACAGGTAAAGCCGCTATTCTGGTTGAGTACCACCAACCCCGTTCGATCAAAGGTCAGATTGGGGTCGAACGAGAAGCTGTAGGGGAGTTTGCCGCGCTGATTGACGCGATAGACCCTACTGCAAAATTCGGCCAGGTATTCCTGGTCTTCATCCTGGAGCGCTGGAATGGCGAAGATGAACGGTCCCCGACAGGGTTCGTCCCGCAGCATCTCATGGTAGGCGAAATGGAGCACGCGCAGTACACCGGCGGTATCGCGATACACCACGCCGGCATGGGTCGTGCAAGGAGTTGTTCGCTGAAGAGCTATGCCCATCAGGCGAACGTCACTGGGGTCAAAGGTGCAACGGGTAAAATCTCCAGTGAAGCGGAGCCGGCACAGCAGCCAGTCGCACGCGATTACCCACCAGC
This sequence comes from Planctomycetia bacterium, assembly GCA_016795185.1. GTDB lineage: Bacteria > Planctomycetota > Planctomycetia > Gemmatales > Gemmataceae > JAGVLI01. The sequence continues at coordinate 2,407 of JAEUIF010000011.1, forward strand.
GTTGCATCTAGGCGAAACCTCAACGATACTTCGTCAATAATTCGGTGGCGTACTTCTTACCTTTTTGCCGCGCAATTTCTTCCAAGGCGCGCTGGTAGAAGGAATCGCGACACTCGAGCTTCTTTGCACGAATGGTGATGCCAAGAATCGACACCAGGACGGACGGGGACAGTTTCGCGACTTCGAGTTGACGCAGGGCGCGGTCACAGTCGCGAAAGTCTCCGGCCAGCAAACGATCGTCGAAAAAATCGAGTGCCCGGGCGATCGCGTCGCGCCTGCGATCCACTCGGCAAAGTGCGTAAAGATCCTGTTTGAGAACGGCCACGTCGTCGCCGCGTTGCTCGGCGGTTGTATTGCAGCGGCGAACGCGAACGCTCGCGTCCGGTAAACCCTCGCTAGTTGTGGCCCTGACCATCGATGACATTGCTGCCAGGCATCGCACCATCGACGGCTCGTTGTCCGTGGGCAATGAGCACTGGACAACGCGACGCGCCCCGTCCGTCCAGGACGGCTCGACCGTTATGGAACTGACGTTCGGTACTCGTTCGACGACAGCCATCAAGGAACGTCTCCACGGTCGGCAATCTCGCCGCCCAATTCAGTCAACTCCTGAAAGAGGTGCACCAGGCTTTGCGGGGGTAGTCCTTCCAGCCGTTCCGGAGCCGTGTTGATGTCCAGTTCGAGTGCGCTGTAGCACTCCTCCGGCCATTGGAACGGTGTTCCCGGTTCCGCAACGATGGCGACATTCATCTTCGACCAGGTAGACACGCGGTTCAGCTGCAAGCCCTGCACGGAACGACTAACGCGGCGTCGATTGATTTGCAGCACGAAGTCGTTGGGGTTCGGCTCAAACTCGATTCGGGGAAGAAAGGAAGACAGAAATTGGTAGGCTTCCTGTTGGCTGCCAACAACTCGCAGCAGCTTGCCGCCGAACGCCAGCCGCCGCAGCGGCGGGCACGAACTCGCTAGCCAAGAACCCAACTGCTCCGCGAACAAGGGCACTTTCTCGGGGTAAGTTCCCAAGGTCGGCAGCTTGGCTGCTGCCCCGTCGGGGGCGTCAGCTGCTTGGACGGTCCAAGTGATCCGTTGCAAGTCGACATTTAGTGAAAGGACGCTTCCCTGAGAACTGCCTCGGACTTCCTGGCTTTGCTTTCTTCGGATCGAAACGAAATCATCCGGTTCCGCACCGACCAGTTCATGCCACCACGTTTGCTTCAGAAATAGGGGAGGATCGATTGGGAATGCAACAAGCCGAGCAAACTCCAATTGCCAACCGGCGATTCCAGCTGGCTTAAGTTCTCCTTTCGCGTTCATGTCTCTTCCGCCCAGCCGCGATGAAAAGATTGCGGAGAATAGCCTGCATGGGGAGTTCCCACGAAACCGCCTTCACTATACCAGGTTTGCGCTCACCCAGTCCATCGACAACATAATGCGATGCTGCGATGAAACAACGTGTGTTGCCTCGGTTTGGCAAGGGGGGCCGAGTCGTCACCCGGTCACATCACCCGCGTGGACTGCACCTGGACGTGCCGGGGCGTCAGCGATGCGACCGGCTTCGGCGGCGCGGTCTGCACGCGCCACCATTCCGCGGCGCGCTCGGCCGTCCACTGGCTGGCGCAGGCGCACTTCGCCAGGGCCTGCGCCAGCGAGGCCGCATCCGGGAAGCGCTGGTCCGGCTGCTTCTCCAGACAGCGCAGGATGACCTGTTCGAGGTCGCTGGGCACGTCCGGGTTGCGCAGCGCCGGCGGCAGCACCGGGTCCGTGGCGTGGGCCGCGATGCACTCCAGCGCTGTGTCGCGCTCCAGCGGCGGTTGGCCCGTGACGACGTGATACGCCACCGCGCCGAGGGAATAGATGTCGCTGCGGCCATCGACCGCCTCGGCCGCGCCTTGCTCCGGCGACATGTACAGCGGCGAGCCGACGATCAGACGATCGCCTTCGCCCCGCGCTTCGCCGGTATCCGCGCGGGCCACCAGCCCGAAATCGAGCAACTTGGCCACATCGTCCACTCCGCCGCGCCGGGAAACGAAGATGTTGGCTGGCTTGATGTCGCGGTGGATCAGCCCCAGGGCGTGCGCTTCTTGCAGCGCGCCGCAGACCTGCACCAGCAGGTAGACCACGCGTTCCGGCGGCACCAGGCCGTGCTGGTCGAGCAGGTCCGCCAGGCTCAGGCCGGGCAGCAGTTCCATGACGTAGTAGAAGATGCCTTCATCCGTGCGGCCATAATCGTAGACATCCACCGTGTTCGGATGCGAGAGCTGCGCCGTGGCCTGCACTTCCTGCTCAAAGCGGGCGATGGCGTCCGGATCGGCGTCGGTGTCGGGGCGGATCAGCTTGATGGCGCAGGGCCGCTTCAGCAGTGCGTGCTCGGCGCGATACACCTCGCCCATGCCGCCGCTGCCGAGCTTTTCCCGCAGCCGGTACTGGCCGAACTGCTGCGCCTGATGGACCTCGCGGCGCATGGAGTTCAGCGTATGGGAGATGTACACGCCCAGCAGCGCGCCCATGACGGGCAGCGGAAAGGGCACGTGATGGTACGGAGTGGCGAATGCCGCCGCGACCAGCGGTTCATACAGGCCCAGCAGATAGAAATTCAGGTAGGGGATGGCGCTCAGTGTCAAGTTGATGACCAGGGCGCGTCGCCAGGGATTGGGGATACCCAGGCCGTAAGTGACGATGAGCATGCACCAGGCGCCCAGGTTGAAGTAGCGGTCCATGATGACCGTGACCGCATCGCCCGCGCGGGCGCGTTCCAGGATCAGGATGTCGGGCATGTAGGCCATCTGCGTGGCGATGGCGGCCAGACTGAGCAGATCGACCGCCTGGAGTTGCTTCAACGACAGCTGCGCCGAACCGCGCAGCAATAGATGGCAGCCGGCCAGAATCAGGATCACCGCCGTCCGCAACGCCAGGCCGGGATAATGCAGCACCGGGATGTAGGCGACGATGAAGAAGACGGTCCCGATCAGGGTGGCGTGCTTCAGCCGCCGCCGCAGGAGCGCGGCGAACTCGTCGCTGTAGTGCGGCGGGCTGGCGTCGAGCAGGTGGACGCGCGGCCCGGTCGAACGCGGGGCGCTCTTGGCGGACGGCGACGGCGGTTGCTGGTTGGGATCTATCATGGCTGGCCCGCTTGCGGCTTCGCAGTTCGTTATTCACCTTCCAGGTCCGTGTCGCGCAGGTCCGTCAAAAACATGCAGCCGGGCTGATGGGTGATGAGCAGCGGCGGCTTGACCTCCATCGCCACCGCCTGGGGCGTCACGCCGCAGGCCCAAAAGACCGGCACCTCGCCGGCCCGCACCTCGACGCGGTCGCCGAAGTCGGGTTCGTTCACGTCGCGGATGCCGATGGCCGCCGGGTCGCCCAGGTGCAGCGGCGCGCCGTGGGCGCGCGGGAACCGGCTGCACACCTGCGTCGCCTTCACCGCCTGCGCCGGCGTCATCGGCCGCATCGAGACCACCGTCGGCCCGTGGAACACGCCCGCCGGCCGGCAGGGCAGCTTCGTGCGGTACATCGGCACGTTGCAACCTTGTTCGATGTGCCGCAGCGGAATGCCGGCCTGCATCAGGGCATGTTCAAAGGTGAACGAGCAGCCGATCAGGAAGCCGACCAGGTCTTTGCGCCACCATTCGTGGATCTCGGTCGGTTCGGCGACCAGCAAGCCGTGCTCGTAAACCCGGTAGCGCGGCACGTCCGAGCGCAGGTCCGCGCCGGGCGCGACGAGTTTCGGTTCCGGGTCGCCCGGTTCGGTCACGTCGAGCAGCGGACAGGGCTTCGGATTCCGCTGGCAGAAGAGCAGGAAGTCGAAGGCCAGTTCGCGCGGCACGATCACCAGGTTCGCCTGCACGAAGCCGAGCGCCAGCCCGGCGGTGGGCTTCGTCAGACTTCCGTCGCGCGCCTGAGCGCGGACCTCGGCGGCGGCAGCGACCACCGCTTGCGGTCTAGCACGAGGCGACTCCGGTTTGACCTCTGGCGTGGTCAACCGCGCCAGCTGCCTTAACGGTTCGATGTAACGCTCGAACGACAAGCCATCCACCGTGGCGGTCTCCAGGCCGCTGACGCCGTCCACGAGCGGCCCCTGCTGGACCATCCGGTCCAGCAGTTCCTCCTCACGGGCGATGTTCAGCAGGTCACTATCCAGATGCGCGCCGCGCAACAGACGCACACCGGCCGCCAGCGCGTAGCCACCCCAGTTGCTCACCCCGCAGACGATCAGGTGGTCGGTCGGCGTCCGGCAGGCGACCAGGCCGCCGCGCGGGATGTTGCGGTGGATGGTCTCCCAGGCGATCTTGCCCATGCCGATCTCGTTGCCGCCGTCGCCGATGCCAATGGTGACGACGCCTGCCGTGTTGCGGCCCTCGGACTCGAACAGCAGGTGGGCCGGGCACATCTGCTCGGTGATATCCAGACCACGCATGGTGTGATTGCGGCCGTGATGCTCGGGTGTTGCCTCCCGCTGATACTCGGCCAGCGCCGCCGGCTGCCCGGCTAGTGAAGCCGGCGTATGGCTGGGGCCGGAACGTTCCAGGGCAATCAGGTGCGTCAGCGGGCCGGTGCGCTCGGCGATGGCTTCCCAGTACCGCTCGGCCGTGAGGTCGGCAAACTCCTGGGCGGCCGGCAGCGGCACCAGGGGCACCGACTTGCGCAGGCCAGCCAGGGCAATACCCGCGGCCAGCGCCGGCACGCAGAACGGATCGGTCAGCAGCACGACGCGGATGCCGAGCGGTGCTAGGGCGCGGGCCAGGTAGAGCGCGCCGGGCGGGCCGTCGGTCTCGCC
>JAEUIF010000028.1 GCA_016795185.1 Planctomycetia bacterium
ACCCTCTTGAAGCCGATGGAAATCAAGCGGCTAGCGCGGGTGCCCTACTCCACCGTACTGCAATGGCTGACGGTGGGGCATCCGCGCGCCGGCCTCTTGCCGAGCATCGATCTGGCCGAGACAGGCAAGCGCCATTCTTACCGCGTTCGACGAGAGGACTGGGAGTCTTTCCTGATCCGGTTGCAGACCGTACCGAAGGAGCGGCAGCGGTCCAGTCCGCTGCCGCGTCCTTCGACGGTCAAGACTTCACAGAAGGGCATGTTCAGCTATTGAGCCTTGCGGCCATTGGCTCGTCGGATGGCGTCGGCGAGATGCTCGGCCTGCAGATGCTGATAGCGCTGCGTGGTGGCCGTATTGGTCTGGCCCATCAGTTCGGCCAGCAGCTTGTCGCGGACGCCTCGCGCGGTGGCTCGGGTCGCCGACGTATGCCGCATCGTGTAGGAGACAATGTTCTCGCCGTTCTCGTCGGCACCAAGGCCGAGCTTCTCGCGCAGACGCCGCATGCGGCAGCGAACGGCATTCGACGTCCAAGGGTCGCCATTGCGGTTGAGGAAGACATGGTCATCGGGGGAAGGACGACGCTTTCGAGCAAGGCGGGAAAGCAGCCGCTGCATACGGTCGTCAAGCGGGATGATGCGAACGGCCGTCTTGCGGTCCTTGCGACGGTTCTTCGCCTTGAAGTCGCGAAGCACGAAGGCCGGCACCGGCTCGATGGTCAGATGCTTCCACTGCAAGGCGCGGACTTCCTGCGGTCGAGCAATGGTCTGCCGCATGGCGATCAGGAACAGGCGGAAGTCGAGGTCGGCCGCGCGGAAGAACTGAGCGGTCTCCTTGGGCGTCAAGATTCGCTGGCGCTGCCCAAGCTCCGGCAGTTTCACGGACCGGACGGGATTCTGCGAGAGCAGGCCCATCGTGACGCCCCAGTTGAACAGGCGGTGGACCGTTTGCAGCGAGTGCCAGGTGGTTTTGAACATCTCCGCTTCGTGGGGCAGCACACCGCTGGCGGGCCGATGACCGCCGATAGCGTCGATGAACTTCTGGATGTGCTCTTGGTAGTAGTCGAGCGTGCGAGGCTTCATGCGGTCGGCTTCAACTTCGCGCTGCATCCACTCGCCGTACTTGTCGGCGAGTTGCCCGATGGTGAGGGCGGGGAGTGCGGAGTTTTCGACCGGCGTGCCCAGCTTGGCCATGTGGACGTAGAAGACGTCCCAGGCCGCCGCCTCAGTGGTTGAGTTGTTCGGCCCTTTGGCAAGAACCTTCAACTTGCCACCGGCACGGGTGACCCAGGCGTTGCGGACTGGATCGAAACGAGGATGGGGTCGGCGCACGAAATCACCTCCGTAAATCGAGAGAACTTCGACTTACAAAGGTGCGGGCAGGGGGGAGTGAAGTGCTTGGCGGTACTGCTCTCCCTTGCCCCTCCTACTTCAGGTTAGGGGAAAGACGACGGCGACCGGAAGATCAAAAGGCACCGAAAAGGCACTTTCTGATGTCACCGGTCGCCGCAAGTCTAATCGGGGCGAGAGGATTCGAACCTCCGACCTCCTGAACCCCATTCAGGCGCGCTAGCCAAACTGCGCCACGCCCCGTTGCGTAAACGCAAGTCATCTAGTCACTTGCGAAATGTACGCTCCCGGCATTCTACACGTTTTTGGCACGTTTACAAGGTATGGTTTCACCGAATTCCCGGCTTCGCCGGTCGAGTTCCGTTTGACCAGTGCTCCCAAGGAACAGGTTTTTTCGGTTGTGCGTTGCGTCCTGATATCCTGAGTGATTTTCTGGGGCAAAGGCGATACCGCCCCCTACCCCGCGCGACCGGTTTCGGTTTTCGTTGGTGACATAGCGCGGCCCGCTGGCCGCAACCAAACGGGGGTAGCTGAAACGGGTTGCTCCATCGGTGAGTGTGATGTTTTCTTGAAAGCGCACTCACCGACGAGCAACCCATGAAGACATTCTTACAGCGATTCGGCGGCCAGATCACGGGGATTCTCAACGGCTTCGACCGGCTGCGCTTGCGGGGGACCAAACGCTGTTTGGCGTATGCGGGCGGGATGATGAGCTTCCTGTGGCGCGTGCAGGTGCTGCTCAAGGATTTTGACCAATACGTGCAGGGACGAACGACGGAACTGTGCGGCGTCATGGAGCAGGCGGCCCGGGAAGCCCAGCGGCCCGTCCTCTATTTGCCGAGCAGCAATGACAGCAAGGAAAAGCTGGCCCGGTCGATTGCGGAGCGGGACGGAGTTGGCGAGGGCCTGATCGCCGTGCTCAAGTGCGTCGAGCCGTGCCGGTCGTTCGGGATTTACAAGAACCGCGACACCAAGAAGCTGGAGTTGCGGTCGCAGCAGCGCAAATGTTTGCACTACTATCATTACTACCAGCATCCGCAACTCGGGTTTCTGCACACCCGTTTGCAGACCTGGTTCCCGTTCACGATGCAGGTCTGTCTGAATGGCCGGGAGTGGCTGGCCCGGCAGGTGGACCATGCCGGTGTCGGTTCTGTGCGGCAGGCGAATTGCATCGTGGCGGTGGCGGACCTGGCCAGGGCGCAAGCCCTGCTGGACGAGCAAGCGCGAGTGAACTGGCCGAAGCTGCTGGATGAGCTGGCGCGGCGGAGCAACCCGCTGGAGCCGTCGTTGCTGGGAGAGACGACGGTGCCCTACTACTGGTCGGTGGACCAGAGCGAGTGGGCGACGGACATCCTGTTTCGTTCGGTGGCCGATTTGCAAGCCTGGTATCCGCGCCTGCTGTGGCACGGCATCCATAGCTTGCACAGCCGGGACGTGCTGCGTTTTCTGGGGCAGCGTCTGACGCAAGCGGGGGAAGTGCCCGGTTGGTTCCACGGCGAGGTGACGACGGACCTGAAGCAGCGGCCCGAAGGCATGCGGCTCATGCATCGGGTCGATCACAATTCGGTGAAGATGTACGACAAGGCTTACACGGCGGTCGGGGCGGCCTTGCGGCTGGAGGCGACGATCAACGACGTCAGCGACTTCAAGACCTACCGGACCAAGGAAGGCGACGAGCACGGCGCGAAGGCTTGGCGGCCGATGCGGAAAGGGATCGCCGACTTGCACCGGCGGACCGAAGTGAGCCAGCAGGCCACCGAGCGCTATGCGGAGTCGCTGGCGACGTTGGAAGACCGGACGCCCCTGGCCGAGTTGGCCGAACCGCTCTGTCAACCGGTGACCTGGCAGGGGCAACGGGTGCGCGCCTTGAATCCGCTGGCGACGGAGGATGCGGCCTTGCTGGAAGCGGTCAACCGGGGGGAATTCCTGCTGAACGGTTTTCGCAACCGCGACTTGCGGGAGTTGCTCTGCCCGGCCACGACCACGCCGGCAGAAGCCAAGCGCCAGTCGGCGGCGGTGAGTCGCACACTCCGCATGCTGCGTGCCCACGGCCTGATCGAAAAGGTCTGCAAGACCTACCGTTATCGCCTCAGCGCCAAAGGCCGGACTGCCATCGCCGCTCTGCTGGCGTTACGGCAGGCCGACACCGCCAAGCTGACTCAAGCGGCGTGAAACTCCTTCGTCAGGCACGAAGGAAATGGAGGATAGTAGTACAGCGCGGGCGCTCCCCAGCGGGCGGCCTGGAGGCGCTGGGCTTCTCATTCCCCGGTCGGCACCAGTTTGTAGCCCAAACTCTCCGCCTTGCGCGCCATCGCTTGCAGCGTCCGTAGCCGATACGCTTCTTCATACGCTTGCTCGGCCTGCCGCACATACTCTTGACCGTATTTCAGCAAGCGATAGACGCGCTCCGCGATCTTCCGCGCGGTCGCCACCACCGCTTTGGCGCCGCCGCAGCGTGCTTGAATCCGGCGA
>JAEUIF010000081.1 GCA_016795185.1 Planctomycetia bacterium
ACTACTTCGACAAGGAGCTGCCCGAATCGATCCGCAAGGGCCAGCGCATCACCACGAGGACCTCCGGGCAGGCACGATTTCCCTGCGCGCCGTCGGTCTTCAAGTTCGCCCAGCACGGCCAGCATGGGGCCTGGCTGAGCGAACTGCTGCCGGGGTTGGCTTCCATCGTCGATGATGTGGCCATCGTCAAGTCGGTGCATACCGAGGCGATCAACCACGATCCGGCCATCACCTTCATCACCACGGGCAGCGAGATCCCCGGCCGGCCGAGCCTGGGGGCCTGGTCTTCCTACGGCCTGGGCAGCCCGAACAAGGACTTGCCGGCCTTCGTGGTGCTGCACTCCCGGCTGCCCAGCGGCGCGCAGCCGCAGGCCCTGTTCAGCCGTCTCTGGGGTTCGGGCTTCCTGCCGACGCAGCATCAGGGCGTGGCGCTGCGCTCGGTCGGCGACCCGGTGCTCTACCTGTCGAACCCACCGGGCGTGGACAAGGACACCCGTCGCGAAATGCTCGACGGCCTGGCCGAGTTGAACCAGCAGCGCTTGCAGGTGAAGGGCGATCCGGAAATCGCCGCCCGCATCGCGCAGTACGAAATGGCGTATCGGATGCAAACATCGGTTCCCGAACTGGCCGACATCTCCAAGGAGCCGAAGCATGTCCTCGACATGTACGGGCCAGAAGTGACGCAGCCGGGCACGTTCGCCTACAACTGCTTGCTAGCCCGCCGCCTGGCCGAGCGCGACGTGCGCTTCACGCAGGTCTTCCTGCGCGGCTGGGACCATCACGGCACGCTGCCGGAGAATATCAAGAAGCTGGCGCCAATCGCGGACCAGCCGAGCACGGCGCTCATCAAGGACTTGAAGCAGCGCGGCATGCTCGACGATACGCTGGTGGTCTGGGGCGGCGAGTTCGGCCGCACGGTCTACAGCCAGGGCACGCTGACGCCGACCAACTACGGCCGCGACCATCACCCCAGAAACTTTACGATGTGGCTGGCGGGCGGCGGCATCAAGGGCGGCATCGTCCACGGCGAGACCGACGACTTCAGCTACAACGTGACCGAGAAGCCGGTCCACATCCACGACCTGAATGCCACGATCCTGCACTGCATGGGCATCCACCACGAAAAACTGACCTATCGCTTCCAGGGCCGCGACTTCCGCCTGACCGACGTGCATGGGCATGTGGTCAAGGACATCCTGGCCTGACCGTGGCCGCTCGCGGCTTCGCACGACACAGCGAGCTACGGACACAACTCCGTCGCTCGCTGTTAATTTTTGGTTCGATCCTGGCGACACTTCGATACAATTGTATACTATATGCTGCGTGCTTCTAGCCGTCGTGCAATCGCAAAATGGCTGTCGATCCATTTGGGGGACAGCCAACGACAACGGAGACGCATCACATGTTTTCGCCGATTGTCCTTACGTTGAATGGGAACAGCTACAGCTGGGACGGGAATCACTGGTACGGAACAACGGATTATACGGTCCCATCGCTAGCAATAATCAACCGACTGAATGCGTCGATTGCCGATCAAGTCGCCGCCGAGGATGCAGCAGTCACAGACCTGAGCGAGTTGCTCAGCCGAGCCAAGCGCGCGCAGGCGACCGGGCAGTTGCAGCGGGCGCTCAGGCTGGCCCGTCGGGCATTTGAGGGGAATCGCAAGCACCTTGGTGCTGCGGCGGTCCTTTGCGGTGTACTCCGTGAAATTGGACGACCAACGGAGGCTCTCGCAATCGCCAACACTGCCGGAGTTTACGAGTACCCACCAATACTGACTACGCGCGCCGCGGCCTTGTGCGACTTGGGGCAATGGAACGAGGCACTTCGCCAAATCAATGCGGTGATTGCAAACGGTGTCAAGCGAACAGGGCGAGGGAGCGACCAAGCACTGGCCGTGCGTGGACGCATCAAGGCGAACGCCCCCGATCTGTTTGAAAAAGCGAGTTGATTGTTACCGCCTATTGAAAGGCCAGCCGATGAACTCCCCTGAACTCGACTCGCGCAGCGCTCGCCGGTTGACCCAGGACGAGCAGATTGCCGCCGAGTCGCCATTGCCGCCGCTGGACTTGCCGGCCGATGCGAAGCCCATGCCACTGGAGGCGCACCTGGCCCGGCTTCGCCGACGCCCCGTAGCCGTGGCAGGTATCGTGGAAAACGGTTTGATACGTCCTCTCGATCCCTCAGTGAAGTTGCCGGAACACTCGCGCGTCATCATTGTGGCGCCTGGGACATTCTGACGACGCCCGCGTGACGTTGCCAAGTTGGTCACCGTCCACTTCTTCGACCGAGGCTAACCATGCGTATTCCCGGTGAGCGCATCAAACGGACGCGACTGATCCAGACCGAGAAGTACGTCGTCGCGGTCGAGGTCGAGTTGGTCGTTCCGGCCGATGATCCGAGCGAACCGTGCTACGAAGCGGAGACCATTCAGTTTCTTCGGGAGATCAAGGAACGCGCAGAGCGCGGCGACGTGGCCTGGTTGACCGAAAAGGGCAAGGTTTACGCAGCCGTGGATGCCGCCTGATCGCTGCCGGAACATGCGGTCCCGACGCCTATTTTGTCACTTCCCTGGCGTTCCGACCGCCAGGATGCGCACCGCCACCTGGCAGGGGTCGATGCCGCCCGTCGTGTAGCCGATGTACTCGAATTTCACCTGCCGGGCTTCGACGAACTCCTGAAATGCCTTGTACTCGTGCTCTTTCCAGCCGGGGTAATTGAAGTACTCGTCAAACTGTATGATCGTGCCTGGTACGAGCTGGTCGCCGAGAAGGTCGAGCACGGTCTTGGTGGAGGAATACAGATCGGCGTCGAGGTGCATGAACGCGATGGGGCCGGCGTGCTTCTGTTTCCAACCTGGCAGCGATTCGTTGAACCAGCCCTTGTGCAGCCGGACGTTGTCGCGCACCTTGGGCAAGCCCAACTGGGCGAAGCTGCCCTTGGCGCGGCCCGTGACCCAATCGTCCGGCAAGCCCTCGAACGAATCGAAGCCGTGAACCTCGTGAGGCGTCTGCTCGGCAATGAAGTTGATCGTCCCGCCGGTCGCCACGCCGAACTCGCAATAGAGTCCCTGGAGCTTGGGGTCCACCGACTGGACGCTATGCTTGAGCAGGGCGAACCGTTCCGGGAAGGCGGGCGTGTTCGCCATGTGCTGGTTGACGAACTGGGCCGTCTCTCGACTCGCCAGCCGCAAGCGTTCGCGGCTGAAGTTCACCGAATCGTTGCCGAGTGCCTCGGCCACTGCGTCTTTCACCAGGCCCCGCAAGCCCTGCAACGCCATCTGGCCCAGCAGCGCCAGTATACCGCGCCCGACAGCAGCACGAGGCAGAGCAGCATCAGTTTCGGTCGCATGGTCGGTGATCCGCAGGGAATGAAACGGCCTGGGCCAACGTGGGCAAGATTAGCATAATTTCCCGATAGGGCTTCGAGAATAGCGTGCTGGGGGCACGGCCGGGCGGCGAACCGAAAGTCGAATGAGCGCATGAGTCACGACCACCATCACCACGCCGCCGAGGGCAATCTCAAGGTCGCCTTCCTGCTCAACCTCGGCTTCACCATTCTCGAATTCGCGGCGGGCGTCTGGACGAACAGCGTGGCCATCCAGAGCGACGCCATTCATGATGCCGGCGATTGCTTCGCCCTCGGCCTGGCGTGGTACTTGCAGCGCCTCTCGCAAAAGACTGCCAATCCCAAATTCACCTACGGTTATCGTCGGCTGTCGTCGCTGGGGGCCTTGATCACGGGAGTAGTGCTGCTGTGCGGCCTCGGTTTTGTGGTCGGGGAGTCCGTTTCGCGGCTGGCGAACCCGCAGGAAGTCAAGGCGCCGGCGGTGGTCGTGGTTGCCGTCGTCGGCCTGCTGTTCAACGGCGCGGCGGCCTGGCGCTTGCGCGGCGGTGAATCGCTGAACGAAAAAGTCGCCAGCTGGCACTTGCTCGAAGACACGCTCGGCTGGGCGGCGGTGCTGCTCGGCGGTCTGGTGATGTCCGTCTGGGACGTGCCGATCCTCGATCCGCTGCTGGCGCTGGGCATCGCGGTCTTCGTGCTCTGGAACGTTTTTCGCAACCTGCGCAAGGTGGCCCTGGTGTTCCTGCAAGCCGCGCCGGCGGGCTTCGACGCCGCGGCGTTCGACCGCGAACTGGCCGCGCTCCCCCACGTGGTCGGCGCGCACCACACCCACACCTGGACGCTCGACGGCGAGAGCCATGTGTTCTCGACCCATCTCGTGGTGACGTGCGACTGCGGGCGCGAAGACGTGCTGAAGCTCAAGCGGCGCGTGCATGAACTGCTGCGCGGGCATCACTTCCTGCATGCGAGCATTGAAGTCGAGTTCGAGGGCGAGGACTGCGCGGCCGGGTCCGAACCTTGCTGATGCACGCTGTCGCTTGCGAACGCACCGCAATCGTGCGATCATCTCGCTCAGCCCTGCCATCACTGGGAGACAACCATGAGAGTCATTGCGCCCGCATTCGCGTTGCTGTGCTGTCTGGCGCTGGCCGCCGCGCAGCCTGCGGAGAAGCCACTGGTCCTCGATCTCTGGCCGGGCAAAGTTCCCGGCGAGAACGTGCCCATCGGCGAGGAAAAACTGCTCGAACAAAAGGCCGGCGAAAAGCAGGTCCAGCGCCTGACCAACATCAGTCGGCCGACCATCACGATTCATCGGCCCGCGAAGGACAAGGACACCGGCGCGGCGGTGTTGATCGCACCCGGCGGCGGTTACAACATTCTCGCCTGGGACCTGGAAGGCGAGGAAGTCGCCGCCTGGCTCAATTCCATCGGCGTCACGGGCATCGTGCTGAAGTACCGGGTACCGCGCCGTCCCGACCAACCCAAGGACCAGCCGCCCGTGGGCGCGCTGCAAGACGCCCAGCGGGCCATGAGCTTGGTGCGGGCCAAGGCGAAGGACATGGGGCTCGATCCGAAGCGCATCGGCATGCTCGGCTTTTCGGCGGGCGGGCACCTCTCCGCGTGGACCTCGACCAATTTCGACAAGCGCGCCTATGAGCCGATGGATGAGATCGACAAGCAAAGCTGCCGGCCGGACTTCGCCGTGCTGATCTATCCGGGTGGCGTGGTCGCGAAAGACAAGGACGAGTTGTCGCCGGAAATGCGGGTGACCGCCGAGACGCCGCCCATGTTCTTCGCTCATGCGGGCGACGACCGGGTGCGTCCGGAGAATAGCGTGGCGCTGTACCTGGCGCTGAAGAAGGCAGGCATCCCGGCGGAGTTGCACATCTACTCCACGGGTGGCCACGGCTTCGGCCTGCGCAAGAGCGAGCAACCCTGCTCGACCTGGCCCGCGCGCTGCGCCGAGTGGCTGAAGACCCAGGGCTACCTGAAGCCCGTGTGAGCGCGTAATCGAATCGGCTGGGTCCGCCAGCTTCGCCAGAAAAGGAATTGGCGGACCCAGCACGGCTGAGCAGCATGGCGCGGCTCATCTCATACCGTAAACCCATACCAAAATTCAGCTTCTAATCACGCCCTGAAGGCAACCGCGCGCCCGCTGGGTCCGCCACTGCGGTCATCGCTGGGTTACTTCCGCTGCCAGCGGTCTTCCTTATCGAGCACGCTGCGCACTCGGTCGCTGTCGAGCCAGGTCTTCGCTTCCGTGCTGTCGCGGAGATAGGCATCCCAGAACGCGGTCGAAAGGGCCAGGATAGCGCGGTGGTGGTTCGGATTGCGCTTCTCGACGTCGCCGGGCAATGGCCGGTCGGTGAAAGCGGAGTGTTCCGCCTTGTCGAGCACGAGTTCGTACTTGCCGCCGGCCGGCAGTGCCGAAAAGACGGCGAGCCGGTCTTCGACGCTGATATCGGTGATGACCGCGGTATCCTTGGTGCCGGTGAGCAGTAGCCAGGGCGTCTTCACCGCGCCGAAGGACTGCTTGGGATCGCCGCGCCGCGGACCGCTGGGGCTCATGATGACAGCGGCCTTGATGCGCGGGTCGGTAAAACTCTTGCCCAGCGGCGGGGCCTGACCGCTGACGTACTGCGTCGTCACCGCACCAAACGAATGGCCCGACATGCCAACGCGCTTCAGGTCCAACCGGCCTGCCAGCGCATGGCCGCTTTGCTTGTTCCAGATTTCCAGTTGATCCAGCACTGCCGGCACATCCTGCACGCGCAGCAGCAGGTTTTCCAGACTGGCGGCCTTCTTCATGGCGGCGATGCGCTCGCCTTGGGGCTTGTCCTTCCACACGGAATCGTCGCTGCCGGGATGTTGCAAGAAGATCGCGACATAACCGCGCGCCGCCCAGTGGTTGCCGAGGTAACCGCCCATGGCGCGCGTGCCGCCCAGACCGTGGCTGAAAAACACCACGGGGGCCGGAGTCTTGTCCTTGGGCAAATAGACGCGAATGGGTATTTCCCGCGCACGCTTCTCGTCCTTGATCGTCAGGTCTTTCTGTTCGCTGCCTGTCTTATCGACGGCCAGCGGGTCGTAGGCGGCTCCGAGCGGCAAAGCGAAACTGAGGCCGAGCAGTACGGTCGCGCATACATGCTTCATGGGAATCTCTCGCGGTAATGCGGTGGGCTTCCTCCAGCATCAATCCCGGCCAAGCCCCGAAATTACACGCACACGCCGAAACTTCGTGTCTCAAAATAGGTCCACCAGGTCAGAGACCGTCAATTCGTAGCCGAGCGCCTGCACGAGCATGATGACGAACATCAAGCCGCTGCCCAGCATGAGCAGTATGCCCACGCCAAAAGCTTTTTGGCGAATGAGATAGTGCTTATCGACCCGTCGCCACGCTACCCGCACGAGCCAATAACCGACCGCGAAGAAACTACCCCAAAAGAAGATCCCGAAGGCCAGCTTGCCCCAATCAAAGGGAAAGCGCCGCGGCGTGTGGTAAACCGTGCAGCGCGGCAACGCCTCCTGCAATTCGGCCGCCGCCGCCGCGCTGGCCCGGCAGCGCGGGATGTAGACGCTGCGCAGCCCGCGCAGTTGCTTCAGGCTAACCAGGCCAGCATCGCTGATATCGGCATGGCTCAGCTGCAAGCGCATGACGTTGTCGAGATCAAACAGCGGTTCGAGGTCGTCGTCCGTGGCGTATCGCGCGTAGTAGACCAGCAAGCCCTTGCTCGGCTCGTCCGTATAGATGCTCACCTTCCGGGCCTTCAATCGAGCGACCGCCTGGTCGTGGCGTGGGTTTTGCGCGCTGACGGACAACGCGCAACCGACGAGAGCTAGCAGACAGCATAGCGCAGGGCGTTGCATGTTGGTTGGACCGAGGGCCATTCACCGTACATCACTGCGATAGCAATTTATGCAACAGGGGGTGCGAATGGAATCGCTCCTGCCGTTGCTTCGAGGCCAGGATTTCCGCTTCCGTGATGCGCCGCGCCTGGCCGCCCGGCAGTACGACTTCCAGGTCGCCGGCGCGGGCCTGGCCAACTACTGCCTGCAAGGCGTTCAGTTCGGCGTGCTGGGCCAGCGTCAGTTCCACCAGGTCGAGGCGTGTACCATAGCGCAGTCGGAGGTTGTCGAGGTACGCGCGGCCCGTGGTGCCAAGAGGCAGCGGGCGGCGCTGGTCGGTGATCAGGAACACGCGCTGCAACGGGCGGGAATCCTGGTCGAGTCGGCGCAGGTATGCGGTGGCTGAAGTGGCGCTTTCGGTCGCCACGCAAACAACGCCGGAGTGAACCTCGGGCACGCCGTTAGGCCGCTGATAGAGAATCAGGTCGTAGGTGGGGCGAGGCGTCGCGCTGGCCACCTTCTGCCGGTCCACGGTGAGGTGCTTCTCCAGCAGTGTCGCCAGCAGGCCGGCGAGGTTATCGCCATCCGGCGGCAGCTTTTCGGGATGCTCGAGCTTCTCCTCTACCAGTTCGTCCAGGCGCTGAGCGATGCGGCCGTCGATCAGTGCTTCGATCTCCGCCTGGGTGAGCGGCCGTTCGGCCGACGCCGGCGCGCGGCGGCCCCAGGATTCCAA
>JAEUIF010000099.1 GCA_016795185.1 Planctomycetia bacterium
AAGATGCTCTCTTGCAGGGCGTAGTACAGGCCCAGGAACACCGGCATCTGCGCGAAGATCAGCAGGCAGCCGCCCATGGCGCTGAGCGGGTTGATGCCGTTGTCCATGTACAGCTGGTTGCGCGCCTGGTTCAGCGCCAGCGGGTCGTCCTTGTACTTTTCCTGGAGTTTCTTCACTTCCGGGGCCAGCTTGCCCATCTTCTCCTGCATCTTCTGGTTGGCCAGCGCTTGCCGCCGACTGATCGGGAACATCAGACCGCGCACCATGAGGGTGAGCATGATGATGTTCAGGCCGTAGACCGGCAGCACCCAGTGCAGCTGGTTCAGCAGCCAGTGCATCAGGTTGGTAAACTTGATGACCAGCCAGGTCATGCCGATGGAGTTGGCGAAGCTGCCCATGGCGCCCGGCGAGTGGTGGTCGGTGAGCGTGCGCAGCTGGAGGCCATCCTCGTAGCGATCGACCAGGGCTGTGTCCACCGCCCGGTTGCCCTTGAGGTAGTGCAGCAGCTTGACCTTCACCGGCCCGTGGTAGAGCAGATAGTGGTGTTCGACCGCCGGGCCCGGGCTGCCGGGGCTGCCCGGCTCGAGCGCGAGCGGTTCGGTCATCAGCCGGACGGTGATGTCGTCGAGGAACGTCATCTGGGGGTTCGGCTGGCCCTCGTGGGTCGCGCGCGCGGACTTGATGAAGTCGTCGCGGCCGGTGGGCTGCTGGTCCTTTTCCGCCACGGCCACCACGGCGGCGAAGAACTGCACCGCCACGCCGGCGTACCGAATCGTCGTCTGGTCCTGCACGCGACGGTGCTCCTCGCCGCCCTGCCAGTAGGCGATTTGTCTGCTGTCCTCCAGGTGACGATGCGCGCCGCCCTTCTGGTCGCTCCAGCCGATCAGGGCGTTGCGGAAGGTGTAGGTGTACCAGACGCCTTCAATCGGCAGGCCGCGGGCGCCAGCCAGCTGATAACGGAACTTGTGCTGGTCCGCCTTGTCGGGCACCAGGCTCTGCACCTTGACCGACAGGCCGACGTGATAGTCGCCGCGCTTCAGCGTGAAGGTCTTGGTGATGCGCACCCGGTCGCGCACGTCCGTGCTGAAGGACACCTCGTGCTGGTCCGCGTTCGGATCGTTCTTCACGGATGATACTTTCCAGGTCACCAGGCCCAGCGTGTTGACGGGCCGTTCGTCATCGAGTTTCTCGTAGTCGAACAACTGGTAATGGTAAAGCCGCCCTTCGGGCGACTTGTCGAAAAGAATCTCGTGGTCAGGAGCGTGGTCCAGTTCAGTGCGCATCCTGATGCGCCGTTCGGGAACCAGTTGCAAGGGCATGGGCTTGCTAGCGTCACTCGGATCAGGCACGGGCAAACCATAGATATCCGCTTGCTGAAAGTCGTTCAGCACCACTTGCCGGATGGAGGCCCCCTGATTGGTCAACGTTACTTTCAGGAACCAGCCGCTCTGGGCACCAAGCTCGACGGTCTCAGCCTTGAGTTCGGTTGACGGCGCTGGCAGGAATCGCGCCATCGCGGCGGCATTGTTTGCGAACGCGCTCACGCCGTCGAGCGCTCCCACTGCCGCCTCCCCAGCGAACGGCCAGCGCGGCAACGGTAAGAACTCATACTTGGTAAGTGCGGCGGACTGCATCGCAAGCGGCAGCGGCAATTCCGGATTGGCACCAGCTAGCGCCGCAACAGCCAACGCAGCCAGCGCCTGCTGCCGTTCCTTGGGCGGCAAAGTTTGCGGCCAGGTCTTGGTCAGCACCGGCGGCGTGGGAGTAGTGGGCCGAGGGACCGGCGGGTACATCCAGGCCATGAAAAACTGCCAGGCGACCAGAATGCCGACGCTGGCCAGGGTGAAGAAGAGCAGGTTCTTATTTTGCATCGGTGGTTGCCGACCGGGGATTCGATCCGCGCGCGGACAGCCGCGCTGCGCGCAAGGTTGCCAGTCCTGTTCATGTTATCAACTGGCCGGTGAAAGTTGAACCCGCCACAGCCGAACGTCGCGCCGCAGGGTGCCCTGCCCACGGCTTTGCAATGCTAACGTCTCGGCGCGGGCAGATTTCTCAGGCGGCCTCCGCCAGCTTCGCCGTAGCGGCTTGGCGGGCCGCGAGAATGGCCGTGATGACCGTACGCCCCGTGATCCGTCAGGACATACCGATGCGTGCGCGCCACCTGGCGAATCAAACCGTGCGCCCGCAGCTGGCGCAGTTGGCCCGTCACCGACGCCCCTTGACGCCGCCGCTGTCACCCGCTGGGTGCCGCACGGCAGCGGACGCAGATCGCGGTTGCGAAAGCCGCCGGAGGTCGAGTTTCTTGGTGGTGCCGTTGGGGCGGACTGCGTAGCTGACACAGGATTCGGTCGCGCTGAAGATGCCGATGAGTCCAGTGGTGATGCCGTCGCGCTGG
>JAEUIF010000100.1 GCA_016795185.1 Planctomycetia bacterium
TCCGGACGGCAGCAGTGATAACTTTGGCGTATCCGTGTCGAGTGGAGGTGAGATCACGGCAGGGGGCAGCGGCGCCGTCACGGTCGTCGGCACCGGCGGCAAAGCCGATCATTGGGGCAATAGCCATGGTGTCATCGTCGATGGCACGGGCCGCATTACCTCGAGCGGCGGTGACGTGTCCGTGACCGGCACCGGCGGTTCTGGCAGCGGCAATGGCAACTTTGGGATATGGGTGGCGTATGAAGGTGAGATCACGGCGGGGGACAGCGGCGCCGTGTCCGTCGCCGGCACTGGCGGCAACGCAGCAAGCAAAAGTGAATCGGGCTATAACTACGGGGTGTTCGTTCTTGCGGACGGTCGCATTACTTCGGGCGGTGGCGATGTGTCCGTCACCGGCACCGGCGGCGGCTCGGGCGAGACCGATCTTAGCAGCAGCAACCATGGCGTAGCCGTGGGTTATGAAGGTGAGATCACGGCGGTGGGCAGCGGCACCGTCACGGTCGTCGGCACCGGCGGCAACGCGGCAGGCGCCTTTAACGCCGGCGTCTACGTTTCTGGCGGGAACAGCCTCATCACCTCGAGCGGCGGCGATGTGTCCGTCACCGGCACCGGCGGCGGTTCGGGCGACAGCGGTGATAACTATGGCGTACACGTGCAGTCTGGTGGTGAGATCACGGCAGGGGGCGACGGCACCGTCACGGTCGTCGGCACCGGCGGCAACGCGACAAACAGCAGTGAATTGAGCAATAACAACTTCGGAGTCTTCGTTGAGAGCACGGACGGCCGCATCACCTCGAGCGGCGGCGACTTGTCCGTGACCGGCACTGGCGGCAGTGGCTCAAGCAGTGTCGGCATCCGAGTTGACTATACAGGCCAGATCGTCGGCAGCACGGGCACGCCGACCGTGACACTTACAGCCGATTCGATCGAACTGTTTTCCGACACGTCCATCGACGCTGGCAGCAACACCGTCATCATTCGCCCAAAGACCGACGGCACGCTCATCGATCTCGGCGGGACCGATGTCCTCACCGGCAACCCGCTGACGCTCGGCCTGACGAGCGACGAACTCAACCGCATCACCGCCGCTACGCTACAGGTCGGCGACTCCAAGAGCGGCAATATCACGGTTTCCACTCCGCTCCCTCCGCTCAACGTCGTCTTCGCGAACCTCGTTACCGGTGGCGCGGTCAGCGTTGCCGCCGGCGGCGCGCTCGCCCTGGCCGCTTCACAAACGGTCGATACGTTCAACTCCGCTGACGACACCACGGTCAACCTCGGCACCACCACCACCCTGACCGCCTCTAGCGGCACGTTCAGTGGCGACATGACCGGTGACGGCAACTTCACCAAGACCGGCGCTGGCACGTTCACGTTCACCGTTGACAGCAATAGTAGCTATACCGGCACGACCACCGTCAGCGGCGGCACACTCGTTGTAAACTCCAACCTGACCAGTTCGAGCGGCGTGTTGCTCACCGGCGGCATCCTGGGCGGCAGCGGCACGGTGCCGAGTGTGACCGCCACCGGCGGCAGCATCAACCCCGGCAACAGTCCCGGCATTTTGAATGTTGATGGCGACTATACGCTCAACGACGAAACGACGCAGATCATCGAGTTGACCGGCACCGGCAATACAGCAGGCACCCACTACGACCAGGTGGTCGCCACCGGCGCCGTCAGCCTGGGTGATGCCATCCTCGACTTGCAGATCAGCAACTTCGCGCCGCCCAGCGGTTCGCGCACTTTCACGATCATCACGGGTGCCAGCGTCACTGGGGAGTTTGCCGGCCTGTCGGACCTGGAGATCTTCACCGACGGCGTCTACCGCTTCCAGATCGACTACACGGCTAACAGCGTGGAACTGACGCTGCTCGACCCGCTGACGGTGTTCGTCAATGCCGACTGGGGTTCGTTCAGTGCTGGGCAGGACCCCGATGGCGCGGGCGCGGCCACGGCCATCGGCTACGACGCCTTCGCCACGCTGACCGCGGGCATTACCGCGGTGGCCGCGACCGGCACGGTCAACGTGGATGGCGACGACTATTCCGGCGAAGGCTTGATCACGGTTGCCAAGGACCTGTCGCTGGTCGGCAGCGGCACGGTTACCGTTCACTCGCTGACCGACACGACCGGCTTCAGCATCCAGGGCAACTACACCGCCAGCGCGGGTGACTTCACCTTCGGCGGCGGCACGCTGACCCTCACCAATACCACCTCATTGACCGCGAACGGCAAGGACGTTGCCTTCAACGGCGCGGTCTCCGGGACCGGCCACAGCCTGACCGTAGACACCGGCACCGCCGGCGGCAGTTCGATCGCGATCAACGACAGCCTGACGGCGGGCACCCTGAGCCTGACCAGCGCCTCGATCACCGACGGTGCGTCGGGTTCGCTTGTGGTCAGCGGCACGACGACCCTGGCCGGCGGGACAGTGCTGCTGGATAGCAGCAGCAACGACTTTGGGTCCGTCACCATCGCCACGGCTCAAAACGTCCTGTTGCAGGACGCCAATAGCTTCACGCTCAACGCCTCGACGGTAAACAACGGGTTTGAACTGGGTGGCGGCACGGCCAATCTGAATGGCACCCTGGACGTGGGCGGCACGCTGACCGTTTCCGGCGGCACCTTGAGCGCGGGCGCGCACACCATCGAAGTGGGCGGCGACGTCGTTTTCACCGGCGGCAACTTCTCCGCCGGCAGCAGTACGCTGCTGTTCGACGGCAACACCGAGCAGCAACTCACCGCCAACGGCCAGACGGTACACCACGTAACGGTGGATGGCGGTGGCAACACCCTACAGCTGACTGAATCCCTGTCATTGACCGGCAATTTCAACAACCAGGACAGCTTCGACGCCAACGGCCAGTCCGTGACCTTCAGCGGCAGCGGCACACAGACGGTCACGGGTGCCGGCGGCAGCAACGGCTTCGCGGCCGTGACGGTCGCACCGGGCAGCACCGTGCAACTCGGCAGTGCGATGTTGGTCGCGTCGCTGACGCTACAGGTGGACGGCAGCAACGCAGCGCAGGTCGCGCTTGATAGCCAGACGCTGACGCTCAACGGCCTGCTGACCCTCGACGTGGTCAATTCGGGCGCGGGCGTGGCTCAGATCAGCGGCGCGGGCGCGCTGAGTTTGGGCGGTTCTCAGCGCACCTTCGACATCGAGGACAATGCCGGTTCCGTGGCCCTGAACATCGTCTCGGTGATCGACAATGGCAGCATCCTCAAGACCGGTGCCGGCACGCTGGAGTTCTCGGGCAGCAGTGCCAACACCTACACCGGTACCACGACGGTCAACGCGGGGACGCTGCGCCTGAACAAGACCAGCGCCACGGCCATTGCCGGCAATCTGACTGTCGGCGATGGTACGGGCACCGACACGGTCGTGGTCGCGGCCGACAACCAGATCCACGAGTTCGCCGCCATCACCCTGAAATCGGGCGGCACGCTGACCGTATTGACTGACGTCGTTAGTACAGTTGGTAGCCTGACCTTCGAGGGCGGCGGCAGCATCGACCTGCAAGGCAACACGACCTGGCTGTCGTTGAATGGCAACGTGGCCTTCACGGGCATCACTGGCAGCGGTTCGATCAGCGGCGCGGGCATCTTCAACCTGCTCGGCGCGTCCCGCACCTTCACCGTCGCGGACAGCGACGCGGCTCAGGACTTGGTCATCTCCACCACCATCACCAACGGCGGCGTGGTCAAGGACGGCGCGGGCACTTTGCGGCTGTCCGGCCCCGACAACTCGTATGTCGGCACGACCACGGTCACCGCCGGCGTACTGGAACTGGCCGGCGGCACTGCCATCCACGACTCCGCCCAGGTAGACGTCAACGGCGGCACACTTTCTGTACTCGCTTCGGAAACGGTCACCACGCTCAACGCCGTTGACGGTGCGATCGTCAGCCTCGGCAGCAGCACCACCCTCACCGTCTCCAGCGGTTCGTTCGCGGGCGACATGACTGGCAGCGGCGGGTTCACCAAGACCGGCGGCGGCACGTTCACCTTCACCTCCGTCAGCAGCAACGACTACGCCGGTACGACCACCGTCAGCGGCGGCACGCTGCTCGTCAACGGCTCGCTCGCTGCGGGCGGGGCCGTCCAGGTGGCCTCCGGGGCAACGCTGGGCGGCAGTGGCTCAGTGGGCGACGTGACCGTGGCCAGCGGCGGCTTCCTGGCCCCCGGCACCAGCATCGAAACCCTCGAGGTTGTCGACCTGGACCAGAGCGGCACTCTGACCATCGAGTTGACGGGCGACTCGGACGAGCCAGTAGCCGGCACTGACTACGACCAGGTGATCGCGTCGGGCACGATCACGCTGAGCGGTACGCTGGTGATCGCGCCGAGCAGTTTCACCGCGCCGCTCGGCACTACGTATACCATCATCAAAAATAACGGTGCATCGAGCGTCATCGGTGCGTTCAGCAACGCGGCAGAAGACGAGGAATTCGAGTCCGGCGGCCGAACCTGGAAGGTGAACTACAACGTTGGCGACGATGAAGACGTGGTGCTGACGCTGCTGAACACAGCGCCGACGGTCGCGAACGAGATTCCCAATCAGCCTTTCGGTGCGGCAGCGGGGAACTGGACCTTCCAGTTCGAGCCCGACACCTTTGCCGATGTGGATGGCCAGACGCTGACCTACACCGCCCAGTTGACGGGTTCGATTCCCTTGCCGTCGTGGCTCGATTTCGACGGCGAAACCCGGACGTTCACCGGCAACCCGCCCTTCGATGCCCCCACCTCGCTGAGCATTGAAGTGACTGCGAATGATGGTGCAGGCGGCACGGTCACCGACACGTTCACCCTGACCCTGGCGCCGCCTCTCAACGACTCGCCGGACCTGAACTCCGCAGAGGATGTCACGCTGAACGGAGTCCAGGAGGATGCGCCGGGTCCGCTCGGCGCGGTGGGCACGCTGGTTTCGGCCCTGGTCGACTTGACTTCACCCAGTGGCGGGCTGGATAACGTGACCGATCCGGACGGCCCGGCGCTGGGAGTCGCGATCGTCGGCGCGAATACCGCCAACGGCACCTGGCATTACTCGCTCGACGACGGAGACAACTGGATCGCATTCGCCACGCACGGCACTCTCAGCGAGAGCAAAGCCCTGCTGTTGGACGCGAGCGCCCGAATCTATTTCGTGCCTGGTTTGAACTTCAACGGAACCATTTCCAATGCCATCACGTTCCGGGCCTGGGACCAGAGCCAGGGTACTGCAAGCGGCACGACGTTTGATGTCGATAGCATTGGTACTGGCAACGGCTGCGCCTTCAGCGGGGCGTTCGACACCGCCGAAATCATCGTCTCGGCAGTCAACGATGCCCCGGCGGTAACCGATGGGGCGACCCATAACCTGGCGAGCACCAACGAAAACACCACCTCCTCTGCCACGCCGGTTTCCACCATACTTACGGGCGTTGGCTACGAGGAGTTTGACGCGGGCGACTCGTCGGGCATCGCTGTGACTGCCGCTACCGGAAATGGTGCCTGGGAATTCCTGGTCTCCGGAGGCAGCACCTGGACTGCCTTCGGTGCTGTGAGCGGGACCACGGCGCTGCTGCTGGCTTCGGACACTCAGGTTCGCTACGTGCCGGACGGGGAGAACGGCGAGACCGCCACCTTCAGCTTCCGCGCCTGGGACCGGACGACGGATTCCGCTTCCACGGACGAAACGCCATCCTACGCCACTCCCGGCGCGGGCGGCGGTGCTACTGCTTACTCGTTGAATTCGGCCAACGCCTCGATCACTGTCACGCCCGATAACGATGCGCCGGAACTGAGCGATACCACGGTTACCCTGAACGCAGTGGCCGAGGACGCCGCACCGCCCGTCGGGGCCGTGGGGACGCTGGTCTCCAGCCTGGTCAGCCTGGGCGGCAATGTATCCGATGTGGACACGGGCGCGGTGACGGGCGTAGCAGTTATCGCCGCCAATACCACCAACGGCAGCTGGTTCTATACCACGAACGGCAGCGACTGGAACGGACTGGGTGCGGTGACAGGCAGCACGGCGCGACTGCTGGCCGCGGACGGCAGCACCCGCATCTACTTCCAACCTAGCGACCACTTCAACGGCACAGTTTCGGAAGCGATCACGTTCCGTGCCTGGGACCGGACCCAGGGTGCCAACGGCGACATCTTTGACGCTGCCGCGAACGTGGGCAGTCCGCACGCTTTCAGTACCGCAACCGACACCGCCAGCATCACGGTGACGGCGGTCAACGACGCGCCGGTGGTGGCCGGCTCTAGCGCCGTGACTTTGGCCGCCATCGGCGAGGACACGACAGAGCCGGCCGGTGCAACCGTCGACGACTTATTCGCCGCCCGCTTCTCGGACGCCGCCGACCAGGTCAGCGGCGGCTCGATAGCCAATGAATTTTACGGTATTGCCATCATCGGCAGCGCCGTCGATGCCGCCCAGGGCCAGTGGCAATACTTCGACGGCAGCTGGCTGGATGTCGGCGAGCGCGGTCTGACCAACGCGCTGGTCGTGACCGCGGGGAACTCCCTGCGCTTTGTGCCAGCCGAGAACTTCAACGGTACACCAAACAGTCTGACCGTGGTGCTGATCGACGACAGCGCCGTAACCGGGCCGGAAAACGGCAGCGAAGTCGACCTGACCGGGGCGACCGGCGGCACGACCGCGTACAGCGATGCCACCGACGAAGCGCTGACCCTCAGCACCAGCGTCACGGCGGTCAATGACGTGCCGAGTTTCGCCCTGCCGGGCGACCCGGACCAGACGGTGGCTGAGGATTCC